>NZ_ATXC01000002.1 GCF_000421485.1 Desulfurobacterium sp. TC5-1
CCCGGTGACAGGAGTTTACACCCCGAAGGGCTTCTTCCTCCACGCAGCGTCGCTGGGTCAGGCTTGCGCCCATTGCCCAAAATTCCCCACTGCTGCCTCCCGTAGGAGTCCGGGCCGTGTCTCAGTCCCGGTGTGGCTGGCCATCCTCTCAGACCAGCTACCCGTCGTAGGCTTGGTGAGCCGTTACCTCACCAACTACCTGATGGGACGCGAGCCCATCCCAAGGCGGGAGCTTGCTGTGCAGAGGCCCCCTTTTCACACAGTCCATGCAGACCGTGCGCTTATGGGGTATTAGCCGGCGTTTCCACCGGTTATCCCCCTCCTTGGGGTAGGTTGCTCACGCGTTACTCACCCGTTCGCCGGTCGCCAGCACGGGTTCCAAAGGAACCCGCCTGCTGCCCCACGACTTGCATGTGTTAGGCACGCTGCCAGCGTTCGCGCTGAGCCAGGATCAAACTCTCCAGCAATATTTCATCGCTTTCAAGTTCTCTATCTCTAAGCTCAATCTATACTTCAGAGTACGCAAGGCTCTATCTCGCGAACCTGCGGAACACCTCAATTAAAAGTTACCTCTCCAGGTAACCTGTATTTCCAGCTTCCGCAGGCACACACCCCTTATTCTGTTGTCAAAGAGCTTTTTTTCGGCGAGTGCTAAATTTATACCTTCAACTCACCAGTGTCAAGCCCCATCCCGCTTCTGCGGGTTCAAACCTGACGCGGGAAAATATAGAAACTATGGCGATGCGTGTCAAGGGGTTATCTGCATTTTTTCCACATTTTCTCAAGGGAAATAACTTCTGAAAGCCTGTTAACAGTTGCATAACAACGCTTTAACTGCTTTTCATTTTTTGAATGCTCAATGATGTATTTACACACTCTTCTTGCAGCAAAAATATAGCCTTCCTCTTCCAGAACGTCGGAGAGGATCTCCAAAAGTTCAAATACTTCTTCTTCAGATAATAGATCAGACTTTAATATCCTTTTAGCAACATCAATAACGCATCGATTTCTATTCTGCTCCATACATATCAGGGCCAGCTCAATAAAGGCATCCATTATAAGCCATGAACTTTCTGCCGTATCTATAATCTCCATCAACGCTTCTTCTGCCTGATCAATCCTGCCCTTTTCTATAAGAAAATCCGCCAACATTCTCAGACTGTCTTCTTTTATAAAAGAGTCACTAACAGAAACAGCCTTTCTCATAAAGAATTCAGCTTTTTCATCATCACCCATCATTTCGTAAACAGTGGCAACACTTTGCAAGAGGTAGGGTGAGTCTGGATAGAGTTCCAAAGTATCAAGTAAAAGAGACAGGGCCTCCTCTATCTTTGAAAGTCCCATCAAAACATCTACAAGTTTCTGACGAAGATCCACATTTTTTGGTTCTCTATTGCAGGCTTCCCTTAAAAGATCTTCTGCCTTTTCCATTTCTCCAATAAGCTGATAGAGTCTCGCACTCTCATAGAGAAACGAAGTTTTATTTATCCTTTCAAGACCCTGTTCAAGGATATGAGCTACCATATCGTAATTACCGGTAGAGTAATAGTGACCTGCAAGTTCAAGATAAGGATAGTCTAAAAAAGGAGAAACTGTCATTAAACTTTTAAGCACTTTAGCCGCCTCTTTTTTTAACCCCTGCCGTTTATAAAGTTTATGCAGTTCAACATAAATTTCAGGTTCAAATGGATTAAGATTTATAGCCTCAAGAAGCGCCTCCCTTGCCTTAACATATTCCTTTCTCTTTATAAGGAAGTGACTCTTTTTAAGCTGCTCCTTTGACTTTATAGCCGCCTCAAGGAATCTCGCCTGTTCAAAGTATTCTTCCGCCTTTTCTTCATTTCCTATCCTTTCGTAAGCCTCTGCAAGGAGAAGAAAATACTCAACATCTCTTGAATAGGCTTTATGTTTTTCCAGCTCGGAAATAGCACGATGATATTTTTTACTCTCAATTAAACGACGCGCTTCTTTAATGACAGAATCTATTTCTTTCTTATAACCTTTCAAATGAAACAACTCCTGCTTGAGATATCTTCAATTTTAAAGTATAAATTTAATTCGAGAATTTTCAATAGGCTGGAGGTTTATTAATGCTTGCTAATATCAGAAAAAACATGAAGTTATTTAGCATACCTCTCTGGATAGTAACTGCTTCTTTTGTTTTAACTATTTTCTTAGTATGGGGAAAAGGTTCTGTATCAGGACCGGGAACAAACGAAGTTGCGACCGTTAACGATAAAGCCATACCGGCAGATGAGTTTTATAGATTGGTTGACAGGTTAACTTCATCTGGAATGAAGGAAAAGCAGGCAAAATCCGAAGCACTCCGTCAGCTTTTGCTAAGAACACTTTTGCTTGATGCAGCGGAAAGAGAAGGATTAAAGGTAAGTGATGAGGCTGTCGCAGATAAAATAGAAAGCTTCCCTGCCTTTCAAAAGGACGGCAAATTCTCCGTGGAACTTTACAAAAAGTGGCTTCAGCAAAACCATATGCCTCCAGAAATGTTCGAAAATCAGATAAGAGAAGATCTACTAATAGAGAAGCTTCAAACAATTGTTGAAAATGTAGCATCAGTTACACCTACAGAGCTACAAATCTATTACAAAGCTGTTTTTGGAAAAAGGAATTACAAGTATGAAATGTTTAACATAGAACCCTCAAAAGTTAAAGTGTCTTCAGAAGAAATAAAAAATTACTACAATAAGCACCGCAATTTGTTCAAAGAAAATAAAGTAGTTATCGTTGCTGTTGAAATCCCAGCGAAAACGAAAAACGCAAAAGAGCTTGTTAAAAGAGCATATGAACTTGCAAAAAAAGGGAAACTGTCGTCTTTTAATGAAATTAAACCGGTCATCGTTAAAGATAAAAACTTACTTAAAGACATCAACTCCAGAGGGGGTCTTTACGGCTATGTAGAAAAGCCAAACAAATTTATTATTTATCAAAAACAACAGAAAAGCAGAACCCTTTCATTAAAAAAAGCCAGGAGGGAAATTATAAATCTGATTAAAAAAGAAAAAGCGGTAAAACTGGCATTCAGCAAGGCTGAAAAAGCAGCAAATAGCGGAAATTTAGATAAAGGAAAAGAGACGGGAGAAATTAGCGGGAAAGAACTTGCAAAAAGGCTTGAACTAATAGACTTAAACGGCGAAATAACAGCAATGATAGTTAAAGGTAAAACCGGTAAAGTGTACGGTCCTTTCAAAACGCTTAAAGGATATGTGGTCGTGGAACCCATAACAGCAGCAACTGTTAAAAGCATGGATAAAGAAAAAGTCAAAACATTGAAGGAGTTCCTGCTTGGTGAAAAGCGTAAAGCAGCACTTCAATCATACATACAGTTCCTGCAGAACAAAGCCAAAATTCAGGTCAATCCAAGATTTTTTAAGGGAGAGTAAACGTGAAGAGTATGACAGGCTATGGAAAAAGTGAAGCAAGCAATGACTTTATCACCGTTACGGTAGAAGTAAAATCTATCAACAGCAAGAATTTAGATTTGAGAATCAACCTTCCAAGAATTGTTAACAATCTTCTAAATAGGTTAAACAGTAAAGTGAAAGAGTACGTGAAAAGGGGAAAGGTCGATGTTTACATAAACTATAAGCTGAGTCCCGACGTTGAAATTCCGGTAAGTATAAACTACTCAATGGCAAAAACCTATATAGACGCCATAAAGAAAATAGAAGGAACTTCTGGAAGAAAGATAGAGATAAATATGAGAGACCTCTTATCCATGCACGACATCTTCTCTAAAGAAGATATAGATATATCGGGAAGCGAAGAGGTCTTCATAGAGGCCCTTGAAAACGCCTTGATGCAGCTGGACGCAGAGCGTAAGAAAGAGGGTGAGAAGCTAAAAAAAGATATTGAAAGCAGACTAAAAAAAATAGAAGCAATCCTTCACGATATTGAGGAGAAGGCTAATTCCATAAATGAGAAAATCAAAGAACGCTTAACGGAAAAAGTTAAAAAACTGTTTGAACCAGATGATGAAGAAATCAGCAAAAGAATTGAGCTTGAGATAGTACTAATTGCTGAAAAGCAAGACGTCACAGAAGAAATTACAAGGCTTAAATCTCATATAAAGCGGTTTTATCAGCTTTTAAATGAAGATTTTTCAGGTAAAACGATGGATTTTCTATGTCAGGAAATGCATAGAGAAATAAACACATTGGGATCAAAACTGAAAGAGATAAATGCAACCGAATCAGTTTTGAAAATTAAAACAGAAATAGCAAGGATAAAGGAACAGGTCCAGAACGTGGAGTAAATGATGAAAG
Source organism: Desulfurobacterium sp. TC5-1 (assembly GCF_000421485.1). Taxonomy (NCBI): domain Bacteria; kingdom Pseudomonadati; phylum Aquificota; class Aquificia; order Desulfurobacteriales; family Desulfurobacteriaceae; genus Desulfurobacterium; species Desulfurobacterium sp. TC5-1. Next base: position 4,281 of record NZ_ATXC01000002.1, read on the forward strand.
GACTTCTAATTGTTATATCAGCACCGTCCGGAACGGGAAAAACAACACTTGTAAACATGCTAATGAGATCTTTTCCCCAAATAGAGTTTTCCATATCGTGCACAACGAGAAAACCAAGACCCGGCGAAGTTGATGGAAAAGATTACTATTTTATATCCCTTGAAGAGTTTGAGAGAAAAATAGAGAAGAACGAACTACTTGAATGGGCAGAAGTTTACGGGAACTTCTACGGAACACCAAAAGATAAAGTTTTAAAAGCGTTAAACGAAGGAAAAGATGTCCTTCTTGACATAGACACGCAGGGGGCTTTGCAGGTAAAGAAAAATTATCCGGAAGCGGTTCTGATATTCATACTTCCACCATCCCTAAAAGAACTTGAACGGAGACTGAGAAGCAGAGGAACGGAAGATGAGGAAACAATTGAAAAGAGGTTACTAATAGCAAGAAGGGAATTAAGTCTTGCAACCAGATATGACTACATCATAATAAATGATAGGCTTCAAGAGGCTTTTGAAAAGCTTAAATCAATTGTAACTGCTGAAAGGTGGAAAACCCAAAGAGTAAAAGAGCACTTTTCCGAACTCATAAATGACAGAGAGATGCTCCAGCTGCTAAATACTTAATAACCGTTAGCGTGGCGGTACTAAAAGTTCTTTACGAACGTAGATAACTGTTGTTGTGTATTTTAGATACGGCTGTTTCAGAATAATAATCGTATTTCCATCTATAAACCTCACATACTTCGTTCCAACCACTGGAAGGTGAGAATAAATCACTTTATACTTTGAAACAAGTTGCCTGTAAAGAGAATCAAAATATGTTCGAGGATAAATCATTATTACTGACATTAGTAGCGACTTTTTATTAAAAATTGCCGTTACTTTTTCAATATACCTCAAACCGGTACTTTTAGGATTAATCTCATAAACATCTACATCCATACCCGGTAAAGGTTTCTCCTTTACCATCTCATATTTACTTGCCATTTGAGAATAAGATGCCTTCCCAAGTTCAAAACCAAGAGGCTTAGGATCCGCAAACGATGGAGCTACAAAAGTAAAAACCAGGAAAAGTGCCACACAGATAACTTTCATTCTTTCTCCTTATAACGGTTAAAAATAACCTTATAAACTATATTCAAAATAATACCAATCGGTTAAGAAATTTTCAACAGCTTATCTTTTTATCCCCCTGCCATTTAATATCAAGAACATTTGCTGTCATTGAATATAGCGCTGCATTAGAAATTTAGCAAACAAAATCATTAAGAAAAACTTAAACAAAAATAAAAACCCCCTGCAATGCAGGGGGTAAAACAACTTTCCAAACGTTAATTTTTATTATTCCTTACTTTCCGCGTCAGCCTCTACTTCTTTAATTTCAGCAAGCTCAATAAGTTTATCGAGAGCCTTTTGCCTTAAAACATCCTGCCTTACCATAGGAAGAAGCCCTCTCTCTTCAAGAGATTGCCTTGCTAAAACAGTATCACCGCCAAAAGCCATATCCGCAAGTCTTTCTATCTCTTTTTCAACATCTTCATCTGTAACCTCTATTCCTTCAAGCTCTGCAATCTTCTCAAGGAGGAGTTTAACCTTTACCGTCTTCTCTGCAGTAGGCTTAACCATCTCTGCTATTGTTTGTGGTGAAATCTGCTTAACATCAACCCCAAACTGCGCAAGCCTCATTATCTGATTCTCAGCCTGGGCCTGTATTTCCATCTTAAGTAAAGACACGGGAACAGGGATATCCACCTTCTTAAGAAGTTCTTCAACTATCTTATCTTCAACCTCTTCCTGCTGCCTGTCCGCTTCAGCTTTTTCAAGATCTTCTCTTATCTTTTTCTTGAGGTCCTCAACAGATTCAGCACCAAACTTTTTGGCAAACTCATCGTTAAGCTCAGGAAGGTTCTTCGCCTTTACAGAAAGAACTTTGAACTTAAGCGTAACATCTTTTCCTGCAGCATCTCCATACTTTTCATCTTCTGCAGCTCTAAAGGAAACTTCACCTTCATCACCTCTCTTTTTACCTACAATTGCCTCATCAACTTCAGGCCAGAGCTGATTTTCTCCAGTAACAGCAACAACGTTACCGCTCTTCTCTTCACCATCAATAATCGCCGTGTATTCAAGCTCTACAAGATCACCTTTTTCTACAGGTCTGTCAACCTCTTCAAATTTAGCCTCTCTGTTTAAAAGAGATTCTACAACCTTCTCAACATCTTTATCAGTTATCTTTCTTACAGTTTTTGTAACCTTCACTCCTTTATAATCTTCAGGCTTAATATCAATTTCCGGTTTAACTTCGAAAACAACAACACAATTTAGAGTGTTCTTCTTATCATCAAAGTTCAGCTCCTCTATTAGAGGTTCCGATATTACAGTTAAACCTGCATCCTTTATCGCACTGTCAAGCTCTTCTGGAACAAGAGCTCTTACAAGATTTTCTTCTATAAGATCCTTATACTGCTTCTTTATTATGTTTACCGGTGCCTTCCCGGGTCTAAAACCGGGAATCTTGGCACTCTTCCTTATCTCCTTGCAGATCTCATTTACTTCCTTCTCAACTTTCTCAGGCTCAAAAGAAATTTTAGCCTCGTAAACAACTCCCTCTCTCTTGTTCAACGTGCAAGCCATTTATAGTTCCTCCTTAGGATTTTCTTCTAACTCTTCCGGCAACTTTCAAAGGTAAACTCCACACCTTAGTAAAGGCAGCTCCGGCCTTGTGATCAAAAGCATCTTTCGGACTATATGTTGCTAAGTCTTCAAGATACATAGACTTCTCTGCACTTCTTCCGACAACGGTGGCATTACCTTTGAAAAGCTTAAATCTAACTTTACCGGTAATAAGCTTAGCTATATTGTTATTAAATGCATCAAGGGATTCCCTCAACGTTGTGAACCACAATCCGTTGTAAACAACTTCTGCGTAAGGATGTTTGATGTGAGTAATCTTATAGTGATATGTGAATCTGTCAAGAACGATACTCTCAAGCTCATCATAAGCCCTTATAAGCATAAGACCGGCAGGTGATTCGTAAACTTCCCTCGTTTTAATTCCCACCAGTCTGTTCTCAACCATATCAATTCTTCCGAAACCGTGCCTACCGGCAATCTCGTTTAAATCCCATATAAGCTTCCACAGCTCAGAATAAACTTTTCCGTTAAGTGCAACAGGCGTTCCCTCCTTAAACTCAATCTCAACATACTCAGGCTCGTCAGGTGCCTTAAGTGGTGAAGTCGTAAGAACGAAAGCATCTTCAGGGGGTTCTGTCTCAAGGTCTTCAAGGGGACCCGACTCTATCGCAACACCCCATAGGTTTCTGTCGTAAGAATAGGGTTTTTCCTTAGTGGCTACAACGGGAATTCCATGCTTTGCAGCGTACTCAATCTCTTCATCCCTTGATTTAAACTCCCACTCTCTAACAGGTGCAAGAACTTCAATATCAGGATCAAGTGCCCAGACAGAAGCCTCGAACCTCACCTGATCGTTACCTTTCCCCGTCGAACCGTGAGCAACATAATCGGCACCAACTTTGTGAGCAAGTTCAACAAGTTTTTTCGCTATAAGAGGCCTTGAAAGGGCAGAGAGCAAAGGATATTTACCCTCATAAAGAGCGCCAGCCCTCATCAAAGGCATGCAGTACTCTCTTGCAAACTCCTCTTTAATATCATCTATAACCGCCTCTACGGCACCGGCCATCCTGGCTTTCGGTTCTATCTCCGAAAGCTCCTCACCCTGACCAACATCAGCAGTGTAAGTTATAACCTCAAAACCTCTGTCTGTTAACCATCTAACTATTACAGATGTATCAAGTCCACCTGAATAGGCTAAAACAACTCTCTTTCCCACAATCGCCTCCATAATTCAATGGTAGATGGTGAATTTTATACAAAATTCGTTGACATTTAAAGGCAGAATGGCTATATTTGAAGCCATCAAAAGTGGCGACGTGGCTCAGGTGGTTAGAGCGGGCGGCTCATACCCGCCAGGTCGGTGGTTCGACTCCACCCGTCGCCACCAAATTTCCTTCCATCAGGAATAATGAAAACAGAAGAGAAGGTTCTCTCTACCATTAAGAAGTTCTCTTTAATAGCACCAAATGACACAGTTCTCTGTGCAGTATCCGGAGGACCTGATTCGGTTGCACTTTTACACATATTAAAAAATTTTTCACAAACTTTAAACATAAAAATATACGCTGCTCACTTTAACCACAAACTTAGAGGCGAAGAATCAGACATAGATGAGATTTTTGTTAAAAACTTATGTCAAAAGTTGTCTATTCCCCTCATCGTGGGAAGCACCGATGTCAAAAGAATATCTCAGGGAAAAAACGTTGAAGATACTGCAAGAAAAGAAAGATACAAATTTTTACAAGCAACAGCCAATAAACTAAAAGCCGATAAAATCGCCGTCGGACATACCGCATCTGACCTGTGTGAAACCATCATATTTAACCTATCTAAAGGTACTGGTATAAAAGGATTAAGGGGTTTTCTCCCAAAGAGGGATAATATAGTAAGGCCACTGTTTGAAATCACTCGTGAAGAGGTTGAAGAGTATCTTAAAAGCAACAACATACACTTTAGAATAGACTCTTCAAACTTTGATACAAAGTTCTCAAGAAACCTTATAAGGCTTCACGTAATACCGCACCTTAAAAGGATAAATCCTTCTCTAGAAAGAACATTCCTTAAAGAAGCCGAAACTTTCAGGGAATTGGAAGATTTCATAGAAAACGAAACGGAAACAGCACTAAAACAGGGAATCTTTACAGAAAACAGCTTCTCAATCGATCTAAAATCACTATTATCCCTCCATCCGTTCATGGCAAAAACCATCCTTCAAAAAGCATTTTCAAAACTTTCAGGTGAAACATTAAGCGCAAACAAGCTCAGTTCTATTATTAAACTCGCAAAAGGAAAAAAAAGCGGAAGTTTAAACTTAAAAAACGGTTTTAAGGTTCTAAAAACACAGACACACCTTATCTTATGTAGAAAAGATGACAAGAAAAGCTCTTTTCAGATTGAAATAAAAGAAATTCCTGCAAAGATAGAAACACCTTCAGGAACGTTTGAATTTCTTGAAGGCGGAAAGGGTGACTTTGAATTTTCAAAAAGTGAAATCAAGAAGAAGTTGTTCTTAAGAACAAGAAAAGGCGGCGAATGGCTCTCTTTCCCATACGGGAAGAAAAAACTTAAGAAGTTTTTTAACGAAAAGAAAATTCCTTTTAACATCCGTAACGCCATACCCCTCCTGGTTACAGGTGAAAATGAAGTCATATGGATTCCAGGTCTCTACAAAAAAACATATATTAAGGAAAGCAAAAAGAAAATATCGGTGAGGTATGAAGGTGGAATTGAAAATATTGATACCTGAAGAAGAGATCAAGAAAAGACTTAAAGAACTTGGAAGGGAAATCTCAGAAGCCTTCAACGGTGAAAAAGTTACAGCAGTGTGCATATTAAAGGGAGCTTTTATATTTACAGCGGACCTCATTAGAGAAATGAAAACGGAAGTTGAAGTAGAATTTATGAGAATCAAAAGCTACGACGGAATGGAAAAGAGAGAGGATAAACTTCTATACGATGTAGAATGTGACATAAAAGGAAAAAATGTCCTTATCATAGATGATATACTTGATACTGGTGGTTCTCTAAAGTTCGCAAAGAAAGAGTTGAAAAAGAGAGAACCCGCACAGCTAAAAACGTGCGTGCTTCTTGAAAAAGAGAGAGAGAAAGACTTCAAGGCAGACTTTGTAGGATTTAAAATACCTGATAAATTTGTTGTTGGATACGGACTTGATGTGAACGAACTCTACCGAGACCTTCCATACATAGCAGTTGCAGAAAACGACAACATAAGGAGTGAAAGATGAACCGGCTTCAAGATATTTTAAAAAGCGTAGCACTCTGGATAACAATAGCTCTCCTTATGATAATAGCCTTCAACTTCTTCAGCTCACCACAGTTTACAAGACAGAACATCCCGTTTTCTACATTCCTCCAAGAGGTTGAAAAAGGTGAAGTTAAAAAGGTAACGATAAAAGGACAGCAGATAACCGGCATCACGAAAGAAGGAAAAGAGTTTGAAACTTACACGCCGTACTATCCAGACCTTGTTAAGCAGTTAACAGAAAAGAAAGTTGAAATAAACGTAAAACCTGAAGAGGGAAGTCCTTGGTACATAACTGTTCTCGTATCCTGGCTGCCTATGATATTTTTAATAGTTATCTGGATAAGCATGATGAGACAGATGAACGCCGGCGGAAGCAAAGCACTTTCCTTTGCAAAAAGCAGGGCAAAAATATTTATAGACAACAAACCCAAAGTAACATTTAAAGATGTGGCAGGTATTGATGAAATTAAGGAAGAAGTGGCTGAAATTGTTGAATTCTTGAGAAATCCCAAAAAGTACCAGCAGCTTGGTGGAAAAATTCCAAAAGGCATCCTCTTAGCAGGAGCGCCCGGAACAGGTAAAACCCTCCTTGCAAAGGCGATAGCAGGAGAAGCCAACGTTCCATTCCTGTCCGTCAGTGGCTCAGAATTTGTAGAGATGTTTGTTGGTGTTGGTGCATCAAGAGTAAGAGATCTCTTTGACCAGGCTAAGAAAAACGCACCGTGTATAGTATTTATTGACGAAATTGACGCAGTCGGCAGAAAAAGAGGTGCAGGATTCACAGGCGGTCATGACGAAAGGGAACAAACACTAAACCAACTCCTTGTAGAGATGGACGGTTTTGAAAGCAACGAAGGTATCATAGTAATCGGTGCAACAAACAGACCGGATATTCTTGACAGGGCACTGCTAAGACCCGGAAGGTTTGACAGACAGATTTACGTTCCTCTTCCAGACGTTAAAGGAAGACTTGAAATCCTCAAAATCCATACCAAGAACAAACCACTTGCAGAAGATGTTGACCTTGAAGTTATTGCCCGTTCAACTCCAGGTTTCTCAGGCGCCGACCTTGCGAATATAGTTAATGAAGCAGCACTCATAGCTGCAAGAAAGGGACATGGAAAGATAATGATGGAAGATTTTGAAGAGGCAAAAGACAAAGTAACAATGGGAATTGAAAGAAAGAGCATGGTTCTAAATGAAAGAGAGAAAATAACAACCGCTTACCACGAAGCCGGACACACACTTGTGGCAAAACTTCTGCCAAATGCAGACAGGGTTCACAAGGTAACGATAATTCCCCGTGGAAAAGCTCTTGGAATTACGCAGCAACTGCCAGAAGATGATAAGTACACTTACACCAAAGAATACCTCCTTGATAAATTATGCGTCCTGTTCGGTGGAAGAGTTGCCGAAGAAGTTGCCCTTGGAACAATATCAACCGGTGCTGGTAACGACATAGAGAGAGCAACTGAAATCGCAAGAAAGATGGTTGCAGAGTGGGGAATGAGTGAAAAGATAGGACCCATTGCCATAAAAATGAAAGAGCAGTTTGGTGAACCTACAGAAATAGTAAGTGAAGACCTCAAAAGATTAGTTGATAAAGAAGTAAAAAGGATAATCACAGAAACTTACGAAAAGGCAAAAGAACTGATTACAAACAACTTTGAAAAGCTTGAAAATCTTGCTAAAGCTCTCCTTGAAAGAGAAACCTTAACAGGGGAAGAGATTGACCTTGCAATGAACGGGGAACTTAGCAGCGAAAAAAAGCCCCCTGAAAATCCAACACCTCCTCAAAACACAAACAGAAAAGAAGAGAAGAGAGATTTACCACCGGGCTTCAACCCTCAACTTGAAATGTAGTGGAGGAAAAGTGATAGACAAAAAGAGAATAGAAAGGGCTGTAAGAGAAATCCTCATGGCTATCGGTGAAAACCCTGAAAGAGAAGGGCTGAAAGACACGCCGAAACGCGTTGCAAACATGTACGAAGAGATTTTAGCAGGCTACGAAGACTCACCGGAAAACCACTCAGTTCTATTCAGCGAAAAGTACGACGAAATGATAATAGTTAAAGACATACCTTTTTTCTCAATGTGCGAACACCACATGTTGCCGTTCTTTGGAAAGATACATATAGCGTACATACCAAGTGAGGAAAAGGTTACAGGCCTCTCAAAACTCGCCAGAATAGCCGATGTTTACGCAAAGAGGCTTCAACTTCAGGAAAGAATGACAGAACAGATTGCCAATGCCATAATGGAAAAGTTTAACGCAAAAGGTGTAATGGTAATAGTTGAAGCTCAGCATCTCTGCATGATAATGAGAGGCGCTAAAAAACCAGGTTCTTTTACCATTACAAGTGCAATTAAAGGTATATTGAGAAATGAACCCACAAGAACCGAAGCTTTATTTCTAATAAAGGGTGGAAGATGAGAAAACTGCTGATAGCAGTAATACCTGCAATTATAACCTCTTCGTGCATAACGGGAACACCTCAGGACAAGCCAAAACCTGCAGTGGCACCGCCTATTCAGGAAACAAAGGCACTTTCGAAGAAAGAAAAGGCAGATGGTTTCTACAAAATAGGGGTTTCCTACTTGCAACTTGGTGACATTCCACTTGCACTTAAATACCTTTTTAAGGCAAAAGATTTAAATCCAGATGACCCAAAAATTTACAACATGATAGGGTATGCATTTTACGTTAGAGGTGATACAAAATCGGCAGTGAAATATATACGTAAAGCTCTTGACATCGATTCTAACTTTTCTGAAGCCTACATGAATTTAGCAGCAATAGCTGAAGATGAAGGAAAAATAGAAGAAGCAAAGCAGTATTACCTTAAAGCCCTGTCTAACCCGTTATTTCTAAAACCTGAAGTTGCATATTACAAATTGGCTCTTATAGAAGAAAAAGAAGGACACCTAAAAAAGGCAAAAAGATATCTTAATCTTGCAATAAGAAACAACCTTGACTTTGCACCGGCCTATGTGAAACTTGGTGAAATACTTGAAAAAGAAGGAAAAACCGAAGACGCAAAACTGCTGTACTATCAGATAATAAAGCGCTTTCCAGACATGCAGGAAGTGTACTATCGCCTCGGCATTATTTATCTAAACGAAAAAAATACACCCCTTGCAAAGAAATTCCTGATAAAATGTTATAAAATCAATCCTGACTCAAAATGGGGCATAAAAGCTCAAGAGGTGATAGCAAAATATGGCCTTAAAGAATAAACTTCTAATAGTTATAGGTGTTTTTGCAGGATTAGCAGTTACATTTATGGCGGCCGTTTTCCTTTTCCTTTATAAGCCATCTTTCTTTTTATCCTTAATTTTTGGAAAAAAAGAAATTCCAATAGTAAAAAAACAAGAAAACACAACATTAACACAGAAAGAACTCTACCGACTGGAGGAAGTTGTAACAAAGAACCTATCAGAAATCAAAGAAGGCATCACACTGCACCCAGCTGTCGTTCTTAAAGTGACGCAGAACGGGAATCAAACAGAAGCTTATGTTCTTACAATATCTGAACTTGAATGGCCGTTTATAAAAACACTAATACAGGGCGGCATAACACTTGAAAATGCCAAACAAGTTTACAAATGTGGAAGTCTCTATCTGATAGACTATGACATAACCGGCATGTGGGTACCGGCGGTTAAATCCGGACCATTCATAGATAAAGGAGTCATTGTCCCGGGGATGGATAACGGAGAACCCCTCATTATGCCATTTTACGGAAACTGCACTCAAACCTCGGGGTTTGTCTTTAACAACTTTGGTGACTTTGCCGGCGTGTGCGTAAACGGCAAATTCGTACCATCAAACTTTATAGAAACCTTAAACCCATCAACCTGTACACCCTGTCTAAAAGAAGAAAACGAAAATAAAACCATTTCCGCTGGCAACTCAACCAACAGTACCAATCAAACTGAAAATAGCACCAATCAAACCGAGAATAGACAGAAATAAAGTATAATTAAAATAAACCTGCCTATTCTAACGGGGAATTTAATGAAGAAAAGTGAAGAAAACATCAGAGAATTTCAAGCGCTATTAGAAGCAGGAAATACACTGGAAGCCATTGAGCTTGGTGTGAAAATTCTAAATAAAAATCCAGCAAATACCTATATTCTTGACAGACTTCTCGATTTATTTTTCAGATCCGGAAAAGAAAAAAGCGGCATCAACCTGATTATAACCTTAGCAGAAAGAAAATTCTCAGATGGATACCTTGATAGTGCTGAATCCCTATTAAAAAAAGGACTGAAGTACAAACCTGATAGTGTAGAAATGCGGAAACTTCTGTCAAAAATATACGAACAAAAGGGACTTTTTTATGAAGCTTTCCAGATCACATTTGAAGGATGGAAACTTGCCACTACTCATAAAGAAAAGGCAGTTATGAAAAAAGAAATGATTCTCCAGTTAGAAAGATTAATAAACACTGCCGAAGAACTGAAAAAAAGAGATATAGAAAGTTTGCTTATATATTTCTCAAACCTTGCACGAAAATCAATCGGCGCTGAAAGATGCAGTTTATACCTCTACAATGAAAAAACAGATGAACTTTGGACGAAACTTGCCCATGGAGTTGACAAAATAGTAATTCCTGCAGACAAAGGTTTTGCGGGATTTACCTTTAAAACCGGAGAGCCGGTCATAAGCAATAACCCTTATGAGGATGAAAGATTTTACAGAGAAATAGACAAACAAACAGGATACAAAACAAAAAACATAGCTACGGTTCCAATGTTTGATAAAAATGGAAAAGTTATAGGGGTTTTTCAGGCTATAAATAAAAAAGAGGGCTTTTCAAAAGATGACATAACCTTTCTCTCTTTTCTTGCCGAATACTTCGCAACCCTACTGGATGAAAACGTTTAAACAACTTGCAACTGGGAAGATTTTGATTATATTTTACCTTCGGTACGCGCGCCCGTAGCTCAACTGGATAGAGCGTGGGACTACGGATCCCAAGGTTGCGGGTTCGACTCCTGCCGGGCGCGCCACTTTCCATCATCCCTTCCCCTCAAACATTATCAATCATAAATTTTCTCTAAATCCCTCTAAAGGAATTTTCCGTGAAAAGAGATGTTGAATTTCTACTTGAAGCCTTAAAAGAAGCAGAAAAGGCATACAGATACGGGGAAGTCCCTATAGGTGCTGTAATCGTGAAGGATGACCGAATTATAGGAAGAGGATTTAACAGAAAAGAGTTTCTTCAAAAACCAACAGCCCACGCAGAAATCATCGCCATAGAGGAAGCTTCAAGAAGATTAAATTCCTGGAGACTTAACGATTGCACTTTATACTCAACGGTAGAACCGTGTATAATGTGCTGCGGTGCCATCATTCAAGCCCGTATAAAAAGAGTAGTTTACGCCATTCCGGATCCAAAATTCGGGGGTGTTGAAAGTCTCTTCTCAACACTTTCCCATCCGGAAACAAACCACCGGGTTGAAACGGCAAAAATTTACATTCCGGAAGTGGAAATGTTGATGAAAAACTTCTTCAAAAATTTGAGAGAGAAAAAACGGGTATAATTTCTAACCAGCGAAATAAAAAAACTTAAAATAGAAGGAGGCTGCTTTGAAACCGATCAAAACAAGACTGCTAACCCCGGGACCGACAATAGTTCCCGAAAGGGTTCTTCAGGCAATGTCAGCCCACACGCTATATCACCGCTCACCGGAATTTAAAGCCATCTTCTCCGAAACGATAGAAAGACTGAAAAAGTTTTTCAGAACCGAAAGAGACACGCTTATTCTAACAGCTTCCGGAACAGGTGCAATGGAAGCAGCCGTTGCCAACCTGTTTGCTCCCGGTGATAGCGCCGTCGTCGTGGTAGGCGGAAAGTTCGGAAAAAGGTGGAAAGAGCTCTGTGAAGCGTTTGGCGTCAAACCTGTAGTAATAGAACTTGAATGGGGAAGAGCGGTAAAGGTTGAAGATATAAAGGAAGCAATAGAGAAAAACCCAAACGTAAAAGGTGTTCTTGTTCAAATATGCGAAACATCAACAGGTGTTTACAACGATGTAAGAGCGATAGGTGAAATTACATCAAAATATGATGATGTGATATTAGTTGCTGATGGTATAACAGCTTTTGGTGTGTATGACATTCCTGTTGATGACTGGAATATAGACGTTGCCATAACAGGTTCCCAAAAGGCTCTGATGACACCGCCTGGACTTGCCATTATTTCACTCAACGAGAAGGCTAAAAAGCGCCTTGAAGGGAAAAGGAGTGTCTATTACTTTGACCTTGCAAAAGAGATTAAGAATCAAGCAAAAGGACAAACTGCATACACACCAGCTGTAAACCTTATAGTGGGACTAAACGAAGCGCTAAAGATGATTGAAGAAGAAGGACTTGAAAATGTTGCCGAAAGGCACCGCATATTAGCAATGTGTGCAAGAGAAGGAATAAAAGCCTTAGGTCTTGAACTTTTATCAGAAGTGCCAGCAAACGGTGTAACAGCGGCAAAGGTTCCCGAAGGAATAGACGGGCAGAAGCTCGTTTCATGGATAAGGGAAAAGTTCGGAATCGTCATAGCCGGTGGACAGGATCACCTTAAAGGAAAAATCTTTAGGCTCTCCCACATGGGCTATGTTGATATCTTTGACCTTTTGACAGAACTTGAAGCTGTTGAGTTTGCCTTAACAAGGATGGGATACAGGATAGAGTATGGAACATCCGTGAAAGCGGCAATGGATACATTCATAAAAGCCGTTCATAGAAGACCCGTTTAACAGCAAGGGGGCTTTAGAGCCCCTTTTTACTTTCTCTCGTCATACTCAATCTTCACGTCTGGCTTTGGTGCGGGAAGTCTTTCTGCAGGCCTTGAAATTTCAAACCTCCCCTCTTTTATCCAATCTTTCAAAATGTTTGCTATCTCCCTTGCCTTGTAGTAGGAAGAGAGAGGACACGTCTGAATCTTCTTGCCGTTTATCTCTATCTGTCCCTTCCTCAAGTCACCATAGTTAACATAAGCTATTGGCTCGACCGCTTCACCGCTCGGATAATCGGAAGAGTAGTCGTAAACAGGTGCAAGTATTTCGGAATCTTTAACGGAAGTGTAAAAAGCTATCCTCTCATTAAGTATAGGTATGGGAATCCCGATCCCGACAAAGAGAGAAACACCGTAACCAATAATTGAAGCAGCCCTAATGAAATCGGTACTCATCTGCTTCATATCACCAACAGTCATTATGGTACCGCTTCCCTCAACGGGCTGTCCTTTTTTGGTCCTCCTCACGCCAAAAGGTGCATGTTGCGTTCCATGGAAAGCGATATATCCAACCCCGCCACCCAGGAATATCCGCGTCCCGATGCCTATCGTTTCAAAAAACGGATCATTGAGAAGCGGACTCAACTGTCCGGCACTTGAGTACGTGGCATTTCCCATGTTTGGACGAAGTATCCCCATATAGGTATAAATCGTTCTGGAAGATTTATTAACTGCAACGTTATAGTTCTGATAGCAGTTCCTTGGATTGCACAAGATAGCATCTCGAACGGTTTTTATGTTAATAATCTTTTTAATCTCCCTCCTCGGATAACAATCGGTGCCGTAGGCATACGCCTCAAGTTCTATATCCTCACCTGCAATTAACTCTTCTATAACATGAGCACCTCCATACTCAAACCTACCGGGATAAACCTCGTTTCGAGGATCATTTTCAGGAAGGGCACTTGCTCCAATGTAAAGATCAACAGCAGCAAGGGCACCGTAGGCAGGAACGCCGTTAAGGTAGATCTCTTCCATTTTCATTTTAGGCCTTGTATGACCTACATTCAAAAAGGCACCTGAAGAGCACATCGCACCGAAAGTACCTGTGGTAACAACATCCACTTCCTCGGCGGCTTTTACAACGCCCATCTCTTCAACAATTTCAATCATCTCTTCGGCGGTTACAACAACCGCTTCGCCCCGCCTTATCTTTTCATTTATCTCTTCATAGGTTTTATTAACCTTAAACTGCTCTTCCATAACTCTTCTCCGTTCACTCAATCGGTTCGGCGATAAGGTCAACATTACTGGCAAGTGCGGTTATCTGCGCATCAACAAATGTGCCCGGCTCATAATTTCCTTTCAAGTAAACTATCCCGTCAACCTCGTACGCATTTCTGTAACTCCTTGCCTCAACATAACCTTCCATATCCTCCGCCGGACCGTCAACGATAAGTCTCAGCTTTTTACCGATGAGCTTTCTGTTGTTCTCCTCAAAGATGGAATACTGAACTTCCTCTAAAAAGTTAAGCCTCGAATCTTTAATATCCTCGGGAAGGTCTCCCATATTGTAAGCAGCAGTGCCCTCTTCTCTTGAGTACTTGAAAAAACCAACCCAGTCAAGCCTCTTCTCTTTTAGAAATTCAACAAGCTGCTCAAAATCCTCTTCCGTTTCAGAAGGGAAACCAACGATAAATGTGCTTCTTAACGTAACATCCGGAATCTTTGTTCTTATCTTATCTACTAACTCATCTATGTATTTACGAAAATACTTTCTCCCCATTGAAAGCAAAACTTTATCCGTAACATGTTGAAACGGAACATCAAGGTAGTGAAGAACCTTTTCACTATTTGCGATGTAATCTATCAACTCATCGGTAATGTGAGAAGGATAGGTGTACATAAGTCTTATCCACTCAATTCCTTCAACCGTTTCAAGCTTTTTCAAAAGCTTCAGCAAACCGTTTTTCTCCTTCCTATCCATACCGTAGGCAGTCGTATCCTGAGCTATAACGTAAAGTTCTTTAACGCCTTTCTTAGCAAGAAGTCTTGCCTCTTCAATAATCTCTTCCTCAGGACGGCTCCTGTAAGGTCCCCTTATAAGGGGAATAGCGCAGTAGGTACAGTTGTTTGAACATCCTTCAGCAATTTTAAGATAGGCTATATGGGGTGGCGTGAGAATATGTCTATAAAGAAATGGTTTTTCAGGTTGAAACTGTCTATCAAGTATCTTCTCAACACTCCTCTCAAGTTCATCAACACCTATAAAAACATCTACTTCTGGAAGCTCTTTTTTAAGTTCATCTCTGTATCTCTGATAGAGACATCCTGCAACAACAACCTTTTTCTCCGGGTCTCTTTTCTTCTCCTCAATAGCCGTTAGTATCTCGTCTATAGACTCCTCTTTAGCAGGGGTGATGAATCCACAGGTATTAACGATAATAATGTCCGCATCCTCAAGGTTATCAACAAAAAGCACGTCCCCTGTGGCCTTTAAAAGACCTACCATATGTTCAGTATCAACAAGATTTTTGGGACATCCAAGACTTATAACGGCAACCTTTTTCATAAATCACCTTTCAGCTTTTTTATAACCGATTCAAAATCTATCGCACCCTCATAAAGTGCCTTCCCCGTAATAGCACCAACCACATTCGGAATTTTGGAAAGACGGATAACATCATCTTCCGTAGCAATCCCACCGGAGGCTATGACTGGTTTTCTAACACTCTTTGCAAAGTTAGCCACCTCTTCAAAGTTTGGTCCTTCAAGAGTCCCATCCCTTGAGATGTCGGTGTAAACAAATCCCCAGATAGAGATATTCTCGTACCTTTTAGCAAAATCAACCGCTTTCAGATCCGTTTTCTCCACCCATCCCCTCGTTGTCATAAAACCATCCTTTGCATCAACACCTAAAACCATACCGCCCGGAAAGGTTTCAACCATCTCAAGGAAAAGTTCAGGATTTTCAACAGCAACAGTTCCAACGATAATTCTGTCAACGCCTATATCTTTTAAGGTCTTTACAGCATCTATAGTCCTGACACCTCCGCCAAACTGAACAGGTATGGAAAGTCTTTTAACAATCTCTTCAACTATTCTAATATTGGCCGGGACACCATCAAAAGCTCCATCAAGATCCACAACGTGAAGCCTTGTTGCCCCTTTATCCTGCCACAGAAGTGCAGCATCAACAGGATTTTCAAAGTACTCCTTCACTGCATCGGCCCTTCCCCTGTAGAGCCTTACACATTTACCACCTTTTATGTCAACCGCAGGAATAAGTTCAAACATCTATCCTCCCTTAAATACCAAGAACATCAAACATAGTGTAAAGACCTGCCGGTCTTCCAAAAACCCACTTTGCAGCAACAACAGCACCTTTAGCAAAAGTCTCTCTGCTTGTGGCTCTGTGGGTTAGCTCTATCCTCTCGCCGGGTGTGGCAAAAAAGACCGTATGGTCTCCAACTACATCTCCCATTCTGGCTGCAAGGATACCTATCTCTTCGGGTTTTCTCTCTCCGACAAAACCTTTCCTGCCGTAAACAGCAACATCTTCAAGGTTTCTACCAACTGCCTCTGCTATAACTTCAGCGAGCCTCATAGCAGTACCTGAAGGGGCATCTTTTTTAAACCTGTGGTGAATTTCAAATATCTCTATATCGTAGCCCTTATCCTTCAAGACCCTTGCAACTTCACCAACAATTTTAAAGAGTATGTTCACACCAAGACTCATGTTTGGCGAAAAAACTACAGGAACGTTCCGGGCAATTCTTTCTATCTCTTTAACCTCTTCTGGCTTAAATCCCGTCGTTCCTATGACAAGTGCAACATTATTCTTTTCAGCTTCTTTCAAAAGTCCGAGAGTCGCAGGCGGAACGGTGAAGTCTATTACAACATCAGGTTTTTTATCAACTTCCGACAGGGATGAAACAAAACTTAACTTTTCGTCAAAAGGTTTTCCTATAAGTGGCGAATCTGGCTTCTCAAGAACTCCAACAAGCTCCATACCATCTTCAGCCTTAACAAGAGAAGAGATAAGCCTTCCCATTCTACCATTAGCACCATTAACAGCAACTTTTACCATCAATCACCTCTCTTATACTCAAACCATTTAACAATACCGAAAACAATGCCCAAAATAAGGATTAACGCACCTATACCGAGCTTAAAAGAAACAGGTTTTGTATGTTCAAGAGAAAGAACAAGAGCCTCCCTGATGGTTGCAGCAAGCGCCACGCTAACGAACGCACTAACTGCAAGCTCTCCACCCATCATAAACTTTATCTCACTGTTGAGGAGCTCAAGAACAGTCCACAAGATAAGCAGATCACCAAGAGCAGATATCAGACCGTGAGAAAGATCTCCATGGAAGAAATGGGCGACATCCATAACAAAGAGACCTGCCACCACAATGCCAAGAACCATCAAACCCAAAATAATTGCAACATCCATAACAAAGGCAAACTTTTTCGTAAACCTTATAACAAACTTTTCGGCGGGATCTGCCTCAATGAACGTTCTCATTTCATGATCTATATAGAAAGAGAGCATAACAGAAAGGTGGAGGTCAAGAAGTTTTGAGAGAGAGCGGGTGTATTCCTCTATAAGAGTACACCCCTCACCTTTCTGTTCAACAAGCACCTTAACAATTCTCTTGGTGCAAAACCGTCTCACAAAATTCATCATAGCTACGATAAGATTTGTAGGAATTCCAAGGTCAGCGTGAATCTTGGCAATTCTCAGTATGTAAGTAAGATACTCTGAATCATACTTACCAGAAAAGAGCTGCTCATACCAGTGAATAAGTTCATCCCTTATCTTTTTTAAATCATCTTCCGAAATGTATTTTGAAGCCTCATCATACTTTAAAAGCTGATTGGAAAAAGCCTCTGCAAATTCATCCTTAAAAGAGATAAGCATATGACCGATCTCTTTAAGGTTATCGACATCTTTTTTCCGAAACTCAAACTGATAGAGGAGACGCTCCATATCTGCGTAACTTATCTGAACACCCATTTAGAGCACCCCCTTCTCTTTCAGCATTTTCCTTATAATCTCCTCTTTCTCTGGCGTTGTCGGGCACAGAGGCAACCTAAACTCTTTTTCCATCCTTCCCATCATTGAAAGCGCCGTTTTAACGGGAATAGGATTTGTATCAATAAACATCGTCTTATGCAGAGGATAAAGATATAGATGAAGCCTTCTTGCCTCATCAATATCACCTTTTACAAAGGCTCTATACATTTTCACCATTCTGTCTGGAACAATGTTTGCCGTAACAGAAATCACACCTTTCCCGCCAACGGCAAGCAACGGATAAAACGTAAGATCATCACCTGATAGAACCTCTATCTTATCACCACAAAGGTTAACAATTTCGGTTGCGACATTCGTACTTCCAGTAGCCTCTTTAATTGCAACAATGTTTTCCATAACTGACAACCTTGCAACCGTTTCCGGAAGCATGTTAACACCGGTTCTACCAGGAACGTTGTATAGAACAATGGGGATATCCACGGCTTCAGCAATTGCCTTAAAATGACGGTAAAGACCTTCCTGACTGGGCTTATTGTAGTAAGGTGTAATGAGGAGTGCTCCATCAGCACCTGCTTCTTTTGCGTAAGCTGTAAGTTCTATCGCTTCCTTGGTAGAGTTGGAACCTGTACCAGCTATAACTTTAGCTCTCCCTCTTACCTGGTCAATTGTAATAGCTATAACCTCTTCGTGCTCTTCATAGGAAAGAGTGGCGGACTCCCCTGTCGTTCCACAGGGAACGATGCCGTTCACACCGCCTTCTATAAGAAACTCTATATGCTCCCTCAACGCCCTTTCATCAACCCTTCCATCTTTAAAAGGGGTTGGTATGGCAACATGTATTCCTTCAAACATTACCGCCTCCGAAAAATTAAAGCTTACTGGAATTTTAACAAATATAGAGTTTTTATATAATTCACTTCTGGAGCTGAAACGGGCTTGAAAATGGAGGTAAAGTTAGATGAAACTATGGAGAGGAGTAATAGAAGAATTCAGAGAATTTTTACCTGTAACAGAAAAAACGCCGGTTATAACACTAAGAGAAGGAAACACACCGCTTATAGAAGCTGACAACTTAGCTGCCGCAATTAATCCTGACATTAAAATATACCTTAAATATGAAGGTTTGAATCCTACCGGCTCTTTTAAAGACAGAGGAATGACCATGGCCGTCTCAAAAGCGATGGAAGACGGCGCGAAAGCCGTAATATGTGCCTCTACCGGTAACACCTCTGCTGCAGCTGCAGCGTATGCTGCAAAAGCAGGAATAAAAGCGGTAGTTTTAATACCCGAGGGGAAAATAGCCCTCGGAAAACTTTCACAGGCAGTAATGTACGGTGCAGAAGTAATTCAGATAAAAGGAAATTTTGACGAAGCTCTTGATATAGTTAGAGACATAGGAAAAAACTATCCCATAACAATTGTCAATTCAATAAATCCCTACAGATTACAGGGACAAAAAACGGCAGCTTTTGAAATATGCGAACAGCTTGGAAGAGCACCGGATTTTCATTTTATTCCCGTCGGAAACGCAGGCAACATAACAGCTTATTGGATGGGCTACAAGGAGTATTACGAAGCTGGAAAAGTTCTATCCAAACCTAAAATGTGCGGCTGGCAGGCAGCAGGTGCAGCACCAATCGTTCTTGGACATCCTGTTAAAAATCCCGAAACAATAGCAACAGCTATTCGTATAGGAAATCCGGCCAGTTGGGAAGGAGCTGTAAATGCAGCAGAAGAATCTGGCGGTCTCATAGATATGGTAACTGACGAAGAGATTCTTGAAGCGTACAGATTGGTTGCAAGAACGGAAGGAATCTTCTGCGAACCAGCCTCTGCAGCATCAATAGCAGGCGTAATCAAAGCCAACAGAGAGAAAAAACTCTTTTCAAAAGGCGACGTTATTGTCTGCACATTAACTGGACACGGTCTTAAAGATCCCGATACGGCTATGTCAATGGGCGTAAAACCGGTTACATTGCCTGCTGATGAAAAAGAGATAGTTAAATATTTAGGATTTTAAAACCTTTAAATAAGGATGAAAAATGAGAGAAACTGAGATTCCAAGAGGATTTAAAACACATCTGCCTAAAGAAGCCCTTGAAATAGGCCACATTTTTAAGAAAATGGAAGACGTTGCACAGCAGTGGGGCTACCTTCCCGTTGTTCCACCCACAATAGAGTACCTTGCAACATTTAAAAAGATAGATGAGCAGTTTGAAGAACTTGCCTTCAAACTTGTTGATAAACAGACCGGAAAGCTGATATCTGTCCGCCCGGACTTTACACCACAAATTGCAAGAATCGTAGCAGCATCCTTCAAAAACGAAGAACCACCTTTCAGGTTCTACTATAAAGGAAACATCTTTAGAGATACTAAGGGAAACAGAGAATTTCCTCAATTCGGTTTTGAACTTATCGGTGTAAATGACATAGAAGCTGATGCCGAAGTTGTAAGCATTATCGTTGACATACTCAGAAATCTGGGCCTCAAATCATTTCAGATTGACATAGGACACGTTGAATTTATAGATGGAGTTCTGGAAGAGATTAAAATTGAAAACGATGACAAGATGAGATTCATCAAACTCCTTTCCCATAAAGACCTTTCAGGTATAGAAATATTCATGGATGAAAACAACTTTGAAGAAGAAAGAAGAAAAAAGGTGGAAAAACTTCTGGAACTCTACGGAAAAGCTGAGATACTCGACACAGCTCTTGATATCTTCAGCAATGAAAGGGCAAAAATAGCCGTATCAACATTAAAAGAGATGTTCGAAATACTAAAAACCTACGGGTTCGAAGGCAACATAATCTTTGACCTTTCAGAAAGAAGGGGTATGAAGTACCACAGTGGCATAACATTCGAAATATTTCACCCCCTTTCAGGTATATCTCTTGGAAACGGCGGAAGATACGACAGTCTCGTTAAAAGTTTTGGGAGAAATCTTCCAGCAACAGGAGCGGCAATCAGAATAGATCGCATATATCAACTCTTAAAAAGGAAAGAAACGCTTAACCTCCAACTTCCCTGTGATATTTATATAATAGACATGAGGAAAGAACTGAAAAAGGCCTATGAAGTTGCAAAACTGCTCAGGAAAAAGGGATATAAGGTTGCAAGGGACATCGTTAAAAGACCTGTGGAAGCCTCAATAGATGTGGCCTTCAACAAAGGATTCAAATATGCTATAGTCCTCAATCCGCAGGATGAAAGCAACAGGGTAATCATAACGGGACGGAAGTTTAGAAAGGTAGTTAAGGAAGGCAAAACGATTGAAGAAACTGTAGAGAAGATAATAGAAAGCCTGGAGGAACATTAATGGCAACTCTTGGAATAGTAGGAACCCAGTGGGGCGACGAAGGAAAGGGCAAGATTGTAGATATCCTTTCAGACAGGGCAGATATCATAGCAAGATTTCAGGGCGGTAATAACGCCGGACACACCGTCGTAATAAACGGCAACAAGTACGTCCTTCACCTTTTACCCTCCGGAATTCTCCACGATAACAAAGTATGTGTCTTAGGGAACGGAATGGTAATAGATCTTGAAGCTCTCATAAACGAAATAGAGTTCATAAAAAGAGTAGGTAAATCTGTAGAAGGAAGAATTCTCCTGTCTGAAAGAGCACACATAATACTTCCATATCATAAACAACTTGATGCTGCCTCGGAAGCTAAAAAAGGCGACGGCTCAATAGGAACAACACTAAAAGGTATTGGGCCTGCATACAGGGACAAGGCCGGAAGAATGGGTATAAGGGTTGCAGACCTTAAGAACCCGGAAACCTTTAAGAAAAGGCTTGTAGAAAATATTAAAGAAAAGAGCATAATCCTCAAGTATGTTTACGGCTACGAACCCGACTTAAACGCTGATGAAATATACACATCAACCATGCGTGCCTTTGAAAAGCTTGAACCTTTTGTGGCCGACACAATATCCTTTTTAAATAGAGCCATTGATGAAGGAAAAAACGTTCTTTTTGAAGGTGCACAAGCAACACTACTTGATATAGATGCAGGAACATACCCGTTTGTTACATCTTCAAACTCTTCGGCTTTAGGTATAGCTTCCGGAACAGGCATAAGCCCCAAGAAGATTCAGAAGGTAGCGGGAATTGCAAAAGCTTACACGACAAGAGTGGGAAGCGGACCCTTCCCGACAGAACTTGGCTGCCAGTTAGGAGAGCTTTTAAGGGCAAGGGGACACGAATACGGCTCAACAACGGGAAGGCCAAGAAGGTGCGGCTGGTTAGACCTTGTTGCTGTGAAATACTCTACAACAGTCAATGATCTTGATTCCCTTGTAATCACAAAACTTGACGTTCTTGATGCATTTGAAGAGATAAAAGTATGTACCGGATACAGGCTAAATGGAAAAACCGTTGATAGTTTCCCATCAACAGTAGAAGAACTTGAATCTGTAAAACCAGTATATGAAACACTACCGGGTTGGCATACAGAGACTACACATGTAAAAGAGTTTAATAAACTTCCGGAAAACGCAAAAGAATTCATTAAATTTATAGAAGAATTCATAGGAATCCCCGTATCACTTGTATCCACAGGACCTCAGAGAAGTGAAATTATATGTAGAACACCGCTGTGGTAGGTTGAATTTAGAACAAAAAAAGCTATATTTCCTTAGTGCTGCGCCCGTAGCTCAGTAGGATAGAGCGCGAGATTCCTAATCTCGAGGTCGCAGGTTCGATCCCTGCCGGGCGCGCCACTTCCTGTAAACATAAGTCCCGATTAAATTTTTAAAACCTCAAGCGATAGAATGTAACTTTCCAACTATAACCTATCGGCTTTCCTATCCAGCCTCACGGTTATTGGCTTTTCCGAAAAATTTTTCTAAATTTACGTTACACATTGAAACAGCGAAAACAAAAGGCCATTAATGATAACAATTTTCAATAAGCAGCAGAAATTGTTTAGAAAGAAAGTGAAACATCAATAAGCGAAATACAGGGAAGGCTTTATGGAAAAGTTTGATCCTTCAAAACTGAGAAAACTAAGGAAGAAAAAAAATCTAACTCAAGAAGAGCTGGCAGAAATACTGGGAGTACATCCGGTAAGTTATGCAAGGTGGGAATCAGGATTGAGGGAGCCAAAAGCCGAATATGTTATAAGACTGGCCAAAATTCTTGGCACTTCCCCAGAATATTTTTTTAAGGAAGAACAAAACATAGAATATAAAATCAATAACAGAAAAATTGAGAAAATTGAATTTCCACACTACCCAGAAGGGAATATTCCATATCAGGCTTTATGGATAGAAATTAAAGAGGACTTATGCAACGTAGTGAAAGCCGGTGACATACTATTAGTGGCCAAAGTGCCCCTGAAGTCTCTTAAAAATGGTGAAAAAGTTCTGATATCAAAAGAAGGAAAAAAAGAAATAAGAAGATATTTCATGAAAGAAGGTACAGTTTTCCTAATCCCGATGAGCGATTCAGAAGAAATTATAATCCTTGATAAAGAAAAGGCCTCTGAAATGGAAAAACATCTATACTTAATACTTGGAAAGTATCAGCCTTTAAGGTAAAACAGTTCAAATAACCTGTGCTTTATAGCTAAATCCAGTAGTTGCTTTCTATCTTTTTTTATCGCTAAAAAGATGTATAATGCAATATAATTAAAAATAGGGGGGCTTAAAATGATGGCGCTCGGGCAAACCATTGATATATCAAAATTTCTGCTTGCCATATCCTCAATGAACGGCCTCTCTGACCCGGCGATAAATAACCACAACTACAGAGTTGCTTTTATATCTTATCTAATAGGTAAAGAAATCAGTTTTTCCAATGAGTTCTTGTACAACCTGTTAGTTGCAGGATTACTACACGACATAGGTCTTCTGCTCGTCCACATAAGAGAAGATGTTGCTCTTCTCAAAAATCCTTCTGCTAAAGAAACAAGAAAAGTTCATCTTCATGCGGAAGTAGGGTACGAGCTCCTGAGAAAATTTCCCTATTTTTCAAAAATAGCTAAAATTGTCAAGTACCATCACTATTCATATCAGGAAGCTATTGAGAATAAAGACATACCTTTTAGTGCTGCAATAGTCAATCTGGCCGACAGAATAGATATTTTCATAATAAACAACGCAGATACGGAACAGCCATACTCAAACATTTCAAGAGTTTTACCAAAATTGGAAAAATTCTTGAAAAGGCAAGAAGGGAAAATATTCAGTCCAAAGCTGGTAGATATATTCCTCCAGAAAGTATCCCATCAGGAAGCGTTTTGGTACGAAATATTAAATGAAAACTGCCTCAAAGAAAGTCTCGAACGCCTCTTAAAAAGTTTTGATAATAAATTACCTTCTGAAGCGTTTTACGACCTCTCACAGATGTTAGCATACCTGATAGACTTTAAAAGTCCTTTTACAGCAACCCACTCTTCCGGCGTAGCTCAAACAGCTGCTTCACTTGCAAGTTTTTTCAAATTTACATCTCCCGACCTGAAAAAAATAAAAATAGCAGGACTGCTTCACGATATAGGAAAAGTGGCCATACCCCTTTCCATTCTGGAAAAACAGGGCAAGCTAACAGAGGAAGAGTTTAACATAATGAAATCTCACGTATTTTACAGTTATAAAATAATATCCAGACTTAACGTGGACAACGATATAATAGAGTGGGCTTCTTACCACCACGAAACTCTGGACGGAGAAGGATACCCTTTCAGGTTAACGGCAAAAGAACTTTCTCTCGGTTCAAGAATAATGGCTGTTGCAGATATCTTCACAGCTCTGCGAGAAGACAGGCCTTACAAGAAAGGATTACCTCCAGAAAGGGCAATATCAATAATAGATGAGCTTTCTAAAAAGAAAAAGCTGGACAAGAGAGTTGTAAACGTCTTAAGAAAAAATCTCAGCAACATAAGTATGCAGGTTGAAGAGTCTCAAAAACGTGCAAAAGAGCTTTATCACGAATTAAGAGGAATCGTCTCCATGTACAAAGAATAACACCATCCTGAAGACAGCTCTAAATAAAACCCCAGCTTAACTGTAAATTTTTGCTATAATACCTTCCACCTTTTGCTTGTTATCTCCTTCTACCGTTTTTCGGAGGTTAAAGATGCTTTTTAAAAAACCACAGGTGGCATTCTATCCCTTCATGGTTTTAAGGGATCCTGACAGATGTGTCAAATGTAAGTCCTGCGTTGACCAGTGCACATTTGACGCAACTTACTATGATGAAGATTACGACAGGATTATGAACCGTAACGAAAACTGTGTTAACTGCAAAAGATGTGAAGCATTCTGCCCAACAGATGCCATAAAGGTCGTCCCAAACCCTTCAACATTCCATCCAGATGCTAACTGGACACCTGAAGCAATTAGAGACATTCACGTCCAGATGCTCACAGGCGCCGTTATTCTCACATCCACAGGAAACGACAAACCTTACAGAAACTATTTTGACCACCTTCTCCTCGATGCATGTCAGGTAACAAACCCATCAATTGACCCGTTAAGAGAACCGATGGAACTAAAGACCTTCTTAGGAAGGAAACCTGACAGGTTAGAATTTGAAGAAGATGAAGTATCCATAAAAACAACTATTGGAAAACAACTTGAACTTGAAATACCCGTTCTATTCTCTGCAATGTCCTACGGTTCTATCAACCTCAACCTTCAAAAAGCAATGGCAATAGCAGCAGAGGAAAACGGAACATATTGGAACACAGGTGAAGGTGGACTTCACAAAAGCCTTAGAAAGTATAAAGATTGCACAATCGTTCAGGTAGCGTCAGGAAGATTTGGAGTTGACATAGATTATCTTGAAACTTCAGCGGCAATAGAGATTAAAATTGGACAGGGTGCAAAGCCGGGAATCGGCGGACACCTGCCAGGTGAAAAGGTAAACGAAGGAATTGCAGAAACAAGGATGATTCCAGTTGGTGCGGATGCTATCTCTCCGGCACCTCATCATGACATATACTCTATTGAAGACTTAAGACAGTTAATTTACGCACTCAAAGAGGCGACAAACTACGAAAAACCCGTATCTGTAAAAATCGCAGCCGTTCACAACGTTGCTGCAATTGCAACCGGTATTGCCCACGCAGGTGCCGATATTATAGCGATAGATGGCTTCCGGGGCGGAACAGGTGCAACACCAAAATCCCTGAGAGACTACGTTGGTATCCCAATAGAACTTGCAATTGCAGCAGTTGATGAGAGATTGAGAAAAGAGGGATTAAGAAACAACGTATCACTAATAGCAGCCGGTGGATTCAGAAATCCTATCGACGTACTTAAAGCGATAGCCCTCGGTGCAGACGCTGTCTACATAGGTACTGTGGCTCTTCTTGCAGCCGGATGTACACAGTGCCAGCAGTGTCACACCGGTAGATGTGCATGGGGTATTACAACAAACGACCCGAAGCTTGCAAAGAGGCTCAACCCGGATATAGTTGCTGAAAACCTGTCAAACCTTTTAAGAGCGTGGAAACATGACATCAAAGAGATGTTGGGTGCCATGGGAATTAACGCAATTGAAAGTATAAAAGGCAACCGACTTCGCCTTAGAAGCGTCGGCCTGACAGAGCAGGAAAATAAAATCCTGGGCGTTCTGCCCGCTGGAATGTAAGGGGAGAGACCATGGAGCAGAAACAGCAGAAGAAAAAGAGAAGAAACCTTTACAAGGTTTATCCCATAGAGGAAAACTGTATCTCCTGCAGGTACTGCGAGGTTGCCTGCACTATGGTTCACAGTGAATCAAAAGATCCCATTAAGGCCTATAAACTTGAAGATCTTTTGCCGAGACCAACCGTTGAGGTGGAAGGTCCTGTTTCCCTATCTGTGATGTGTAGACACTGTAAACACCCGTTTTGCCTTGACGCCTGCATATCAGGTGCTATCTGGCAGGATAAAAACGGTGTTGTTCACCTTGACGAAGATGTGTGCGTTGGATGCTGGAGCTGCGTTTTAGTGTGTCCTTTCGGTGCAGTTCATCCACATCTTAATAAAAGACACTCTTTCAAGTGTGACCTCTGTGAAGGGAGAGATTTCCCCGCATGTGTTGAAGCATGTCCAAACAGAGCGCTCGTTTACGACAGGGAGAGGTGAAAATGAAATATGTAATAGTAGGCAACAGTGCTGCAGCAGTAGGCTGTATAAACGGCATTAGAAAAGTCGATAAAGAAGGCGAAATAACCGTTATCACCTACGAAAAGGAAGGTTGCTACTCAAAGCCAATGATAGCCGATATTCTCGTTGACCTTCCTGAAGAGAAACTTATCTACAAAGGTAAAAAGTTCTTTGAACAGAAAAACGTAAGAGTGTTACTTGGAACAAAGGCAATAAAGATTGATCCAGAGAAGAAAGAAGTCGTTCTTGACACCGGAATAGCTGAAAACTACAACAAACTTTTAATCTCTACAGGTGCAAAACCGTTTGTACCTCCAATCAAAGGCAGCGAAAAAGAAGGCGTCTTCACATTTACAGAGTTATCAAAAGCAAAGGCCGCAAAAGAGTACATAACAAAAAACGGCATCAAAGACGTTGTTGTAATTGGCTCCGGTTTTATAGGTCTTGAAGTTGCCTACTTCCTGAGAAAGAAAGGAATAAACGTTTACGTTGTGGAACTTCTCAACAAGGTACTTGGAAAAGCACTTGACAACAGGGGCTCTGAAATCGTAGAGAAAATAATGAGAGATATCGGCATAAACTTCTTCTTTGAAGATACTGTAGAGGAAATCCTTGGAAACGAAAAAGTAGAAAGCGTAAAACTTAAATCCGGAAAAATTATTAATGCTGAAATGGTAATCGTTGCAATAGGTGTTAGACCGAACACAGAACTTGCCCAAACAGCAGGAATAAAAGTAAACCGCGGCATTGACACAAATCTGTTCATGGAAACATCCATCCCGGATATATATGCTGCTGGAGACTGTGTAGAAAACATAGACATTACAGACGGTACAAAGAAAAATCTTCCCCTCTTTCCCCTTGCCTTTGAACAGGGACTTGTTGCTGGACTTAATATGGCTGGAAAGAAGATGAAATATCTGGGCGGACTGCCTCTCAACTCATTAAAATTCCTTGAAGAGGTTCCGGTCCTCAACGCAGGCATCGTGGAACCACCGGACTCAACATACGAAGTCCTCGTAAACGATAGGTTCGAAAAGAGGGGATACTACCGAAAAGCTATAATTAAAGATAACCGCCTTGTAGGCTTTGTTGCCATAGGAGAAATTGACCGCGTCGGTATTCTCACAGGTATTATCAGACAGAAACTTGACGTATCAACGTTTAAAGAAAAGCTGGTTGATATAGACTTTGGTCTTGTTCACCTTCCAAAGAGCTGGAGAGAGGCAAGAATCCAGCAGGATAAAACAGGCTATAACGACTGGAGGCCCGAAGAATGATGAGTTACTCTGAAATGTCTGGCTGCGGTCTCGCAGGTTTTATTAACAGAGACGGAAAAAGAGTCTCTGGAAAAGACATCTTTGACTCTATAACATCCATGAAGGAACGTGGAAACGGTATGGGTGCCGGCTACGCCGCATACGGTATCTATCCGGATATGGCCGAATACTACGCATTCCACGTTATGATGGACAGCATGGACATAGCAACCGAAATTACGGCTGTTTTAAATAGATTCTTCCACATCGTCAAAAGCGAAATGATACCTACAAAGAGCGTCCCATCCCTCTACAAAAAGACAACGCCCCCTGTATTTTACAGATACTTTGTAACACCAAGGGAAGATGTGAAGCTTCCCCTTGAAACAGAAGAAGACATGGTTGTAAGAGCGGTGATGACCATCAACGAAAATGTAAAAGGTGCCTACGTAATTTCCAGCGGTAAAAATATGGGGGCTTTCAAAGGTGTAGGCGAACCGGATGAAATTGGTGAATTCTTTGAGATAGATCAGTATGAAGGATACATATGGATAGCTCATACCCGCTTTCCGACAAACACTCCAGGTTGGTGGGGAGGTGCCCATCCATTTACGCTACTTGATTGGTCAATAGTCCACAACGGAGAGATAACCTCTTACGGAACGAACAAAAGGTATGTTGAAATGTACGGTTACAAGTGTACACTGCTCACCGATACAGAAGTTGCAGCCTACATCTTTGACCTTCTCTTTAGAAAACACAAACTCCCAATAAAGGCAACTCTAATGGCAATTGCTGCACCTTTCTGGAAAGACATTGAATACCTGAAAGAGAAAAAGCTTAATAAAGTTGCAGAAATGGCTAAGAAGATAAGAGAAATCTACTCTTCCGCAATGCTAAATGGACCATTCGCAATGCTCTTTGCCTACAAAGACGGTCTCATAGGATTCAACGACAGGATAAAACTTCGTCCTTTCGTTGCGGCAATTAATGGTGACACCGTATATATGGCAAGCGAAGAGTCAGCTATAAAGGTTATCTGCAAAAATCCAGAAAAGGTGTGGATGCCAAGAGCCGGGGAACCGGTTATCGCACTTATGAATTACTGTAAAGACGGCATCTGCCACCCGGGATAACATCTTATAAGAGGTAGGAAAATGGAAGTTAAACAGCTTAACGAAACAACCTATGAGATAAAGTGCGGGACAGCCCACTACAGAATCGTTAACGCAAAGATAAAAGAGTTAGTTAAAAACGGTGCTGAAAAGATAATACTCAGAGAAGTTTACGGACAGAGGTACATAGGAACGGGAATAAAAGAACCTGTAAAAATAGAGATTCACGGAACCGCTGGAAATGACCTTGGAATATTCCTTTACAACCCGAAGATTGAAGTTTTCGGAAATGCCCAGGACTGCGTCGGCAACACAATGATGAAAGGAGAAATCATCGTAAGAGGCCATGCTGGTGACGTTTGCGGATATGGAATGAGAGGCGGAAAAGTCTATATAGAAGGAGACGTAGGCTATAGAGTTGGCATACACATGAAAGGATACAAAGAGTTCGTCCCAACATTTATCATAGGCGGAAAAGCTGGCAATTTCTTCGGTGAATACATGGCAGGTGGAAAACTCATACTTTTAGGACTCAACAGAAAAAGCGGTGAAGATATCGTAGGTGACTACTGCGCTACAGGAATGCACGGTGGAGTCATATACGTTAGAGGTGAAGTACCTAAAAGGTATCTTGGTAAAGAGGTGAAAATTTTCGAAATAGACGACAAAGATAGGGAGATACTTGAAACAGAACTTAAAGGCTTTGCTAAAGCGTTCAATTTAAGTGTTGAAGAGATAATGTCAGAACCTTTTACAAAAATCGTTCCCGTAAGCGCAAGACCTTACGGAAGAATGTACGCCCACAGATGGGGAATAGCAAGCGGAATAATAAAGTAAATATTCTTTAAGGCGGGCATCCCCGCCTTATACAAGCCTTATCCAGACCTTTATGTCAGCAGGTTTTCAAAATGCACACAGTTTTGGCTGTGAACAAAAGCATATTAATCAAACCTATCCTTTCTTAACATTCAATGCATAGAATTTTATAGAACGACTTGATATACTATCCATACGAAAAAGTTTGTTGTCTTAGAGAGGACATATGGAAGGGAAAAATAGACTTTATATAGGTGACAGGCTATTCCAAACCCTCGCATTCTTATCAACGGTTATTATTGTAGTATCTCTTTTTGCCATAGGTGTCACTCTCTATAAAGAGGCAGCTCCTGCTATCCACAAATTTGGAATTATTAACTTTATAAAGTCTCCCGATTGGAATCCGCCAATGGATGAGTTTGGCGGACTACCGGCAATCTACGGAACAATTGTCAGCACTATTATTTCTATTGTTCTTTCAGTCCCCGTAGCAATTGGAATTGCCATCTTTTTAACAGAAATAGCACCAGACAGGCTTAAATCACCCATCGGCATAGCAATAGAACTTTTAGCAGCCATTCCAAGTATCATCTACGGTATGTGGGGACTTTTCTACTTTGCACCTTTTGTAAGGGACCGCCTTCAGCCGATTATACATGCAACTCTCGGGAAATTGCCCGTTATCGGTGAATGGTTCTCCGGATTTACTCCCGGGATAGGCCTGCTTACTGCTTCTTTAGTCCTTGCCGTCATGATTCTACCTTTTACCGCAGCAATAGCAAGAGATTCCTTCAACATGGTCCCGCCTATTCTTAAAGAATCTGCCTACGCATTAGGCGCAACAAAGTGGGACGTTATGAAAGATGTCGTTCTACCTTACGCAAAGTTAGGTGTTATAGGCGGTATTATTCTATCCTTAGGCAGAGCCATGGGTGA
Organism: Desulfurobacterium sp. TC5-1; assembly: GCF_000421485.1. Taxonomy (NCBI): domain Bacteria; kingdom Pseudomonadati; phylum Aquificota; class Aquificia; order Desulfurobacteriales; family Desulfurobacteriaceae; genus Desulfurobacterium; species Desulfurobacterium sp. TC5-1. The sequence goes on from NZ_ATXC01000002.1 coordinate 35,183, forward strand.
AACGATGGCAGTAACCTTTGTTATGGGAAACCAGCCGGTAATTCCCCAATCAATACTTCAACCTGCAACATCAATAACAGTTACTCTTGCAAATGAATTTGCTGAAGCAGATACAAAAATATATCTATCCAGCCTCTTCTTCCTCGCACTCATACTTTTTGTTATGAGCTTCATCGTAATAGCCATAGGAAAGTTTCTCTTCCTCAAGAAAGTTGAGAGAGGTAGATAGTGGACGCCTTTAAAAAGAGAAAAATCGTTAACAACATTGTTCTTATACTCTCAACATTAGCGGCATTGTTCGGCATTCTTTGGCTTGTATGGATATTAGGGACCCTTGTATATAAAGGCGGGGCTACCTTATCATGGCAGGTATTCGTCGGAAATCCTCCTGCCCCGGGAGACAATACAGGAGGCTTAAAGCACGCAATAATAGGTCAAATTTTAATCGTGTCCATAGCAGTAATAATCGGTGTTCCCATAGGTATCTTAGCCGGAACTTTCCTTTCCGAATACGGAAAAAACAGCAGACTTGCAAATATAGTAAGGGACATTTCTGACATCCTCATGAGCGTTCCTTCAATCGTAATAGGTACGTTTGTTTATGCAATTTTAGTTGAACCTTTTGGACATTTTATGGGTATTTCCGGTTCTGTTGCCCTTGCAATTATGATGCTTCCCATAATAGTTAGAACAACTGATGATATGTTAAACATGGTTCCAAGAGAACTCAGAGAGGCAGCATATGCCCTTGGCGCAACAAAATCCAAAGTAATTACCTCCGTTGTTTATAAAGGTGCCATAACAGGTATCATAACGGGCGTGATACTTGCCGTTGCAAGAATTGGTGGTGAAACGGCTCCACTTCTCTTTACATCCTTTAACAACAACTTTTTGACATACAACGTTTTTCAGCCCATGGCGTCACTTACAGTAACGATGTACGATTACGCCATGAGTCCTTACGAATACTGGCAGAAACTTGCCTGGGCAGCAGCCATAATACTCACATTTGGCGTTCTTGCTCTTAATCTCATAGGTCGTGCCATAGCCAAGTGGAAATTTAAAAAATAGTAATCGGAGGGTGTTTTGAGTTATATAGCTGAGATAACCGAACCGGCAAAGATTGAGGTAAAGAACCTTAACTTCTACTACGGTGACAAACACGCACTTAAAAACATCTCTTTTAAAGTGCCGGAATTAAAAGTTACAGCCCTCATCGGACCTTCCGGATGCGGTAAAACAACACTGCTGCGGTGCTTTAACAGAATGCATGACCTTTATCCCGGAAACAGATACGAGGGTGAAATTATCTTCGATGGAACAAACATCTTAGACAAGAACATAGATCTTATCAGGTTGAGAAGTCGCATCGGTATGGTTTTTCAAAAACCCACCGCATTTCCAATGAGCATATTTGATAACGTAGCCTACGGCCTGAAGTTGAAAGGAATAAAAAATAAAACTGAACTTGCCGATAGGGTGGAAAAGGCGTTGAAGGACGCTGCTTTGTGGGAAGAGGTAAAGGATAGATTGAACCAACCTGCATCTGGACTTTCTGGTGGTCAGCAGCAGAGATTATGCATAGCAAGAGCAATAGCCGTTGAACCGGAAGTCCTCCTCTTTGACGAACCAACATCGGCACTTGACCCAATCTCCACGATGAAAATAGAAGAGCTTATTACCTCCTTAAGAGGAAAATTAACCATCCTAATTGTAACCCACAACATGCAGCAGGCTGCAAGGGTTTCTGATTACACGGCATTTATGTACATGGGAGAACTTATTGAATTCAATAGAACGGATCAGATATTCGTTAAACCACACGAAAAACTTACTGAAGACTACATCACAGGCCGTTTTGGATAATAAAAAGGGGCATTTCGCCCCTTTTAAGATTTTGATAAAACTTGCACTTTTAGAAAACAATAAATATATTTACCTCCGTGGTGCAGATTTTTTACGGAGGCTCCAATGAGAGCTGAAAAGTTTTTCTATTCACTCCACTTAATAACAGCCATTACCATCCCTATTTTTGTCCTTGTCCACCTTCTTGTTATGCACACACCATTTACCTTCGTATATGCTTTATATCCATCATGTCCGTACGCATTTTGTCTCTTTGTAACGGCCATGGTTTATCACGGCATGTACGGCATAAGAGGTTGGTTCGTTGAAAAGATGGGACATATAAAAGCAGCTGATATTGCATTCATCACTGCGGGCATCTTTTTATGCATTCTCCTTAACGGATCAATTTTAGGGTATTGGTAAACTATTTCATCCGCAAGCCCCCCTTACCCAAACCTTTCAGACGAACCAGAATTTTTTTGTCAACTTAAATTTAATGCCTACCTGAGGGGAAAGTTATAATTTAAGTGGAAGATAGAAAAAGCGGAGGAGACATTTAAATGGTAGGCAAAGGCGATTTCGTTCATCTTCACCTTCACTCTCAGTACTCGATTCTTGACGGTGCCATAAAGATAAAAGAGATGGTTAAAAAGGCCAAAGAACTTGGCATGCCCGCTGTTGCCGTTACAGATCATGGCAACATGTTCGCGTCCCTTGAACTTTACAATACATGTAAAGAAGAAGGCATAAAACCGATAATCGGACAGGAATTTTACATAGCAAAAGGCTCCCGATTTGACAGAAAAGAAGCGGGAGAGAAAGGAAGTTACCACCTTGTGCTTCTTGCCAAAAACGAAACCGGCTTAAAAAACCTCATGAAGTTAAGCTCCATTGCCTTTATAGAGGGATTTTATTACAAGCCCCGCATAGACAAAGAAGTTCTTGAAAAGTACAGCGAAGGACTTATAGCAATGTCTGCCTGCATCCAGGGAGAAATACCCCTCCTTTACCTCAAGGGACAGTACGAAGAAGCCGAAAAGGCGGCAAAGTGGTACAAAGACCTATTCGGTGAAGACTTCTACCTCGAGCTTCAAGACCACGGAATGAGAGAACAGAAAAAAGCCAACAGAGGCCTCATAGATATAGCGAAAAAGTTAGACATAGAACTCGTGGCGACAAACGATGCCCACTACCTTAACAAAGAGGACTGGGAAGCCCACGATATTCTTCTTTGTATTCAAACAGGAAAAAAACTCAACGACGAAAAAAGAATGCGCTTTCCGACAAAAGAGTTTTACTTTAAAAACGGCGAAGAAATGTTCAGACTGTTCAAAGAAGTTCCCGAAGCCATAACAAACACGCTCAAGATAGCGGAAAAGATAAACGTTGAAATAAAAAATGACGGCTATCATCTGCCAAAATACAAAGTTCCGGAAGGATACACTTACTCAAGTTACCTAAAAGAGCTTGCAGAAAAAGGTCTTGAAAGAAGATTCAAAGAACTCGGAATAAAAGACGGAGAAACCAAAAGACAGTATAGAGAAAGGCTCTACTACGAACTTAAAATCATAGATAACATGGGATTTCCGGGATACTTTCTTATTGTCTGGGATTTTATCAACTGGGCAAAGAAAAACGGCATACCTGTAGGACCGGGAAGAGGTTCGGCAGCAGGCTCACTTGTTGCCTATGCTATAGGCATAACGGACATAAACCCTTTAAGGTTTAACCTTCTGTTTGAAAGATTCCTCAACCCGGAAAGGGTAACAATGCCCGATATAGACGTCGACATCTGTCAGGACGGAAGAGACAGAGTTATCCAGTACGTAAGGGAAAAATATGGAAACGACAAAGTTTGCCAGATTATCACCTTTGGAACACTGAAACCAAAAGGCGTAATAAGAGACGTGGGAAGAGTTCTTGACATTCCTTACGGAGAAGTTGACAGAATAGCAAAACTTATTCCCGATGACGCCAAAACAATTGAAGACGCAATAGAGAAAGCACCAGAACTGAAAGAACTTATAGAGAGTAACGAACTTTATAAAAAGATGGCGAAAATCGCCTCAAAACTTCAGGGATTAACAAGGCAAACCGGCGTACACGCTGCCGGTGTCGTTATTACACCAGAAACACTGACAAACTTCATTCCTTTAGCAAGGAGTAAAGATGGAGACATAACCACCCAGTACGAAATGGGACAGGTTGAAAAGTTAGGTCTCCTTAAAATGGACTTTTTAGGACTAAAAACCCTTACCATCATTGATAAAACCATAAAACTTGTTGAAAAGACAAGAAACGAAAAGGTTGACCTGAAAACACTTCCCCTTGATGATGAAAAGACCTACAAACTGCTTCAGGAAGGAAACACCGTAGGCGTATTCCAGCTTGAATCACCGGGTATGAGAAACCTGATGAAACGACTAAAACCAGAATCTATAGAAGACATCGTCGCTCTCGTTGCCCTTTACCGTCCAGGACCTCTCAACTCAGGAATGGCTGAAAGTTATATAAAAAGAAAACACGGTCAGGAACCAGTCGATTACATCTTCCCGGAACTTGAACCTTACCTAAAAGAGACATACGGTCTCTTCATCTATCAGGAACAGATAATGCAGATAGCAAACGTTCTTGCCGGTTACTCACTTGGAGAAGCTGATCTCTTGCGCCGTGCAATGGGTAAAAAGAAGAAAGAGATAATGGAAGAGCAACGTTCCATATTTGTAAAACGTGCCGTTGAAAAAGGTTATCCAAAAGACAAAGTAGAAAAGCTGTTTGACGATATTGCAAAGTTTGCAGAATACGGATTTAACAAATCTCACTCCGCCGCTTACGGATATCTTGCCTACGTTACTGCATACCTAAAAGCCCATTACCCTCAGGAACTCATGGCAACAATGATGTCCATAGACTATGACAACGCCGATGAGATAGTTAAACTCATAAAAGATTGCAGGGAAAACAATATTGAAATACTGCCACCTGACGTAAACAAGAGCGGCGCCAAGTTTACAATTGAGAATGGTGCAATACGGTTTGGACTGGCAGGGATAAAAGGCGTTGGTGAAAAAGCTGCAGAAGCCATAGTAGAGGCAAGAGAAAGAGAAGGAGAGTTCACAGACCTTTACGACTTCTGCGAAAAAGTGGACATGAGACAGGTAAACCGAAAAGTTCTTGAAGCACTTATAAAAGCGGGGGCTTTTGATTCTACAGGATATAACAGAGCAACCCTCCTTGCAACACTTGAAAAGGCAATGGCAGCAGCTCAGAGCATTCAGAAAACTAAAAACAAAGGCCTAATGAGTCTGTTTGGAGACGAATCTTCAGTTATACAGAAAGAGTATGTTGAAACAGACGAGTGGCCTGAAAGGATAAAGTTAGAGTACGAAAGGGCAGCTATAGGATTCTACTTATCCGGGCATCCTCTATTAGAGTATCAAGCACTTGTTCCCTTGCGCCTTGATACATCTTCTCATAAGAGCGAGTGGAAAGACGGACAGGAGGTTACCATAGCTGGTGCCATAACCTCCGTTAAAACTAAAAGAACCCAAAGAGGAGAAATGTGGGCAAACATTGAAATAACAGACCTCGAAGGTGTTCTCAATGTCCTTGTATTCCCAAACGTTTTCAAAGAATCGGCAGAACTTCTAACAGAAGGTAACGTTGTCATAGTGAAAGGAACTGTAAGAGAAGAAGAGGGAAGCATATCCATAATAGCCAGAGAAATTGGACGCTTTGAAAAGAAACTTTCTGATGTTATAAACAGAATTGTCCTTAAAATTGATGATACAATCTTTTCCGAAGAATTTTTAGAACGGTTAAGAGAATTCTTAGAAACAAACAGTTCTCCTGATGGAAAACCGGTAGTAATTGAACTTGAAACAAACGGATACATAATACAGTTGCAAACACATCCAGACTTTGCAATACCGGTTGATGCGGCTATTTTAAGAAGCCTTAAAAAGATGATAGGTGAAGAGAGGATAAAAATCCTTTGAGAGGGACAAAATGGCAGTTTTGTTAGAATTTGAAAAGAAGGTAGAAAGACTGAGAAGAAAAATAGAAGAGTTGAAAGAAAAAGGGAAACACGACCCGCAGGTGATTAGAGAGATAGAAGAGAAATTTCAAAAAAAGATTGAAGAGTTTTACTCCAACCTTACGCCGTGGGACAAGGTGCTTCTGGCAAGGCATCCTGACCGTCCCCACGCTATTGATTTTATAAACAACGTTTTCGAAGAGTTTATTGAGCTTCACGGCGACAGACACTGCGGCGACGGAAAGGCAATCATTGCTGGATTTGCATACTTTAAAGGCATTCCTGTATGTGTCATAGCCCAGGAAAAGGGAAGAGATACAAAGGACAAAATAGCAAGAAACTTTGGAATGCCAACACCTGAAGACTACAGAAAAGCCCTCCGAGTCATGAAACTTGCAGAAAAGTTTGGAAAACCAATAATCACGTTAGTTGACACCCCCGGCGCATTTCCGGGAATTGAAGCAGAAGAACACGGGCAATCAGAAGCCATAGCAAGGAACCTTCTTGAAATGTCCAGGCTGAAAGTCCCCGTTGTAAGCGTTGTAATTGGTGAAGGCGGAAGTGGTGGTGCTCTGGCCATAAGTGTTGCTAACAGACTTTTAATGTATGAAAACGCTGTTTACTCGGTAATATCACCGGAAGGATGCGCCGCAATACTGTGGCAGTCACAAGACAAGGTTAAGGAAGCTGCCGAAGCTCTAAAGCTAACATCCAAATACCTAAAAGAGTTAGGAATCATTGATGACATAATACCTGAACCTCTTGAAGGTGCTCACAAGGACTACAAATTCACATTCCAGAAATTTGAGGAATATGTGAACAAACACCTTAAAGAGCTGTTAAAAATGAGCCCGGAAGAGCTTAAAAAAGATAGATATAGAAAATTTAGAAAGATTGGCAGCTATCAGAGTCAGGAGTAGCTCTATTGACTGTATAGTCAATTTCCAATATATTACCAACGACAACTCACCTTCCCTGATTCGGAGAGGGGTGCCCTAACGGGTTCTCTCCGAAGACGACGGGATGGGAGGCTAAACCAGAAAACAGGAGGAAAGATGTCTGAAGAGATCAGAAAAGAAGAACAGGCAGAAGAGCAGAAAGTAGAAGCGACAGAGCAGGAAGAAACACAGGAAGAAACATTCAAGCCAAGACCAAAAGGCTCAAGAATCACAATGAAAGAACTTCTTGAAGCCGGGGTTCACTTCGGTCACCAGAAAGAGAGATGGAACCCCAAAATGAAGAGGTTCATCTTCACAGAGAGAAACGGTATCCACATTATCGACCTTCAAAAAACTCTCAAGTACTTTGATGAAGCTTACGACTACGTTGCCGACTTAGTGGCAAACGGCGGAACAATTCTTTTTGTCTGCACAAAGAAACAGGGACAAGACATCGTAAAAGAAGAAGCCGAAAGATGTGGCATGTTCTACATTAACAAGAGATGGTTAGGTGGAACAATTACAAACTTTGAAACTATCAAGAAGAGCATTTTCAAACTTAAAATGCTCAAGAAGATGGAAGAAGAGGGCATCTTTGAAAAGCTCCCCAAGAAAGAGGCTATGAAGCTTAAAAGAAAGAAAGAGAAGCTTGAGAAGTACATCGGCGGAATTGAAAACATGAAAAGAATTCCTGACGCCCTCTTCATCGTTGATGTGGTAAGGGAAGAAAACGCCGTTACAGAAGCAAGAAAGGCAGGTGTTCCTATCGTTGCCCTCGTTGACACAAACGCCGACCCTGACCTTATTGATTACCCAATTCCGGCAAACGACGACGCCATTAGAGCAATAAGACTTCTCACGTCAAGAATCGCAGATGCTGTCCTTGAAGGAAAGATGAGAAGAGAAGCTATAAAGCTTGCCGAAGGCGAAGAGGCTATTGAAGAAGCTGAATTCGTTCCAGAGGAGGAATAATAATGGCTGAAATAACAACACAGATGATAAAAGAGCTTAGAGAAAAGACAGGTGCCGGTATCGTTGACTGTAAAAAGGCCCTTCAGGAAGCTGAAGGCAACATGGAAAAGGCTATTGAAATTCTCAGAAAGAAAGGTGCTGCAAAAGCTGCAAAGAAGGCAGACAGAGCAACGGCTGAGGGTATCGTTGTTTCTTACATCCACGCAGGCGGCAAAGTCGGCGCTTTAGTTGAGATTAACTGTGAAACGGACTTCGTGGCAAGAACAGATGACTTTAAAGCTTTAGGCCACGAAATAGCCATGCAGGTGGCCGCAATGAAACCAAAATACGTAAGCAGGGAAGAGGTTCCTGCTGAAGTGATAGAAAAAGAGAAAGAAATTCTCAAAGAGCAGGCTGTTGCAGAAGGAAAACCTGAACACATCGTTGAGAAAATCGTTGAAGGAAGACTTAACAAGTTCTACTCAGAAAACTGCCTTCTTGACCAGCCATGGATTAAGGACGACAGCAAGACAATTGGTGATCTTATCAAAGAATACATCACAAAGCTTGGTGAAAACATCAAAGTAAAAAGATTCTGCAGATTCGGAGTAGGGGAGTAACATCCCCTCTCCTTAAACCTTCTTCAGGGAAAAGGGTTATGGAAGAAATAAAATATAAAAGAATCCTCCTTAAACTCAGCGGCGAAGCCCTTCAGGGAAATCTTCCCTACGGTATAGACCCGGAATTTTTAAGTTCCCTTGCTGAAGAGATAAAAAAAGTTGCCGACTTGGACGTTCAGCTTGCTATAGTCATCGGCGGCGGTAACATCTTTAGAGGCGTAAAAGGCGCAACTCAGGGAATGGACAGAGCAACTGCAGACTATATGGGAATGCTTGCGACGGTTATGAACGCCCTTGCACTTCAGGACGCCCTTGAGAAGAAAGGTTTGAAAACGCGCGTTTTATCCGCTATAGAGATGAGAGAAATCGCAGAACCTTACATCCGAAGAAGGGCTATCAGACACCTTGAAAAGGGAAGGGTGGTCATATTCGCCGCAGGCACAGGAAATCCGTTCTTTACAACCGATACGGCGGCAGCACTTCGTGCCGCAGAAATAAATGCTGACATCCTTCTAAAAGCAACGAAGGTTGACGGTGTTTATACGGCAGACCCCATGAAGGATAAGAATGCTGTAAAACTTGACAAAATATCATATAAAGATGTTATAGTAAAAGGTATAAAAGTGATGGATTCAGCTGCGGTATCACTCTGCATGGAGAACGGCATACCGATAATTGTGTTTGACGTCCGTAAACCGGGAAACCTTGAGAAGGTAGTAAAAGGTGAAAATGTAGGTTCAGTTGTAGAAGGGGAGGCACTATGAATGACATTATAAAAGATGCCGAAAGAAGAATGAAAAAAAGCGTTGACGTGTTAAAGTCTGAATTTGCCGGACTCAGAACGGGTAGAGCATCAACCGTTCTTGTTGAGGATATAAAGGTTGATTACTACGGAACAATGACACCAATAAAGCAGCTCGCCCAGATTTCTGTTCCAGAAGCGACACAGATAGCCATCCAGCCATGGGACATCTCTGTTGTTCCAAACATTGAAAAGGCCATAAGGAACTCCGATCTTGGCGTAATGCCTCAAACAGACGGAAACGTGATAAGAATAAACCTTCCACCTCTAACTGAAGAGAGGAGAAGAGAGTTAGTTAAAAAGGCTGGAAAGATGGCTGAACAGGCAAGGATAGCCATCAGAAACATTCGCCACGAGCTTATGAAAGAACTCGATAAGATGAAGAAAGAGGGCGGCATATCCGAAGATGAGATTAAAAGGCTTAAAGACGAACTCCAGAAAGTTACTGATAAATACGTAAAACAGGTTGATGAACTCCTCAAGAAAAAAGAGGAGGAAATTCTCACAGTCTAAGGGAGGTGAAAATGGCTCACGTAATTGACCAAGAAGGATGCATCGGATGCGGCGCTTGCGCTTCTGTATGTCCTACAAACGCTATTCACCCAACAGATGATGGAAAGTACACCATTGCTGCAGAAGAATGTATCGACTGCGGCGCCTGCGTTGAAGTGTGCCCAACAGATTGCATCAGTGCTGAGTAATAGCCTGAAAGCAGGGGGATTTTATTCCCCCTTTCTCTTTTTTTTAACCCTTAGCTTTAGCAATAACTTTATAGAGATTATCTTTTACATCGTCAAGGATTTCATTGTTGTAAACCTTTTGTAGAACTGAAAGGTTCTTTTTCAAAATATCTTTATTAAACATCAAAAGCATTTTTGCAGCTTGAAGTCTTAAAGAATCGTCGTTATTAAAATCTGAAACAATCCCCAGCAAATACTTTACACCTTCGGGACAGCTCAATCTCCCCTCCGCCCACATAGCAGCACTCCTAACAGACTCATCAGGCGAAAAGAGAAAATCCTTTACAAGGGAGCAGTATCTCCTGTTTCCTGAATTTCCTATGTAGGTAAGTGCGGAGGTTAAAATAATCGTATCATTATCATTCAAAAAAGGCTTTAAAAGTTTCGAAGATATCTTTCTATTCTTAACAAAAGGAAGCCTTAAAGCAAGACGCCTCTTTATATCTTCATCAGATATAGCAGATAGAAACGTGTCTATATCAGGATTTTTGTCATAGGTAAGTATAACTTCAAGTGCCTTTGCCTTCACTTTAGGATCTGTTTCGGTACCAAGGTTCTCCTCTATCCTTTTCAAAACAGCTTCGGAAGGGCTGTGCGTCAAGTAGTAAGAAATGGCCAGAAATCTCAAGTCAGAATCTTTCGAACCAAGATACTTAGATACACCCTTCACACTATCCCTTCTGAAATAAAGGGCAAAAAGAGCCGCCTTTACCTCATCTCTATTCCCAATTTCAATAACCTTCTGTAACTCTTTACTACAGATGTCATATTTAGCAAGGCCTTTAATAGCCACCACCCTTAAATTCGAAGGATAGTTACCATTTAAAACCTGACAGAAGAGCTTACCGGCCCTTCCGTCAGAAAATGAAAAGAGGGAAATTAAGACAGCTTCTCTCACATCCTCTGCTTTTTCTTTTTTAAAAGCATCAAGCAGACAGTTAAGAGCTTCTGCACTATTTCCGTAATACCCAAGACCTTCTGCTGCTGCTTTTCTAACCTTTTCACTCTTATCCTTTAAAAGAAGCTGACAGAAAGGTTTAACATAAACAGGATCTTTTGTCCTTGAAAGGTAAAAAACTGCCAGTACTCTATCCTGAGGATCTTTAGCATTCAAGTTAAAAGGCGCTGCAAAAGCTGACATTCCCATCATTAAAACGGACAAAACCGCAATAAACCTTTTCATATACAACTCCATCACTTATCAAGTTCTTCATCGATTTTTTCAAGTAGTTTTTTGTTGAGAGTAACCCCATACTTTTTCCAAAGAGATTCCCCAAATTCCTGGGCAACCCGCATTCTCTTCTCTTTCCTTATCAGATTAACGAGCTCAACCTTGGATATAACCTTCATTTTGGGATGCTTTGGATCCTTCTTAAAACCATATTCACCCTTATGAGCTTCCATAAAATTAGCTATATCGTCAGAAGTCACTTTAAGATAATCAGCAAGCTCCATATTCAGATAAGCCTTTTTAAGATATCTTAAATAAACAGCTTTCTTAAGCCTTTTTCTTAACTTTTCAGCCTCCTGTTTTGTAATCTTTTTCTCTTTTAAAAGCCCATCAACATAACGGTTTATCTCTTTATACTTCCTTTCTATATCTTTTCCATACCTTTTAAAATACGATGTTTTTTCAACACCGCTCTTTTCAGCTTCATGGGTTAGTATCTTTTCAAATGTTAAAGCTTTCGTGGCATCGATAAGGTCCGCTAAAGTAAAGTACCAGTTACCTTTACCAACCTCCGACAACTTCTCCTCTTTATACTTTTTATAATAGCTTTTAATCTCAGAAACCGTCACACAGAGATTATCAAACTTCGTAGTAGCAACACACTCTGCCGCATAAATATTTCCTGAGAAAACAAAGATAGAAAAGATAATTGAAAGGAACAGTTTCATAGACTACCTCCATTAAAAAAGTGCGGGACAGACCCGCATAAAAGTCTATTCAAAAGTTAAATCATACAAAACCCAAGACGGAAATTAAACTAAAAAGGGCGGGATAATCCCGCCCTAAAATTTACTCTATGTGATGCGTCTCTTTATAAGCTTTAAGCTTTTCTTCATAGCTCTTAATCCATGGCACATACTTGCTTACATAGTCTGCACCAAGTCTTGGCGTTACACTGTCCTCAAGCCACTCAACAAGTTCAGTTGAAGCTTTAAATGCACCATCCCACCAGATGTAACCCGGTGCATAGTGGAACATGGCAATCTCTGTAGGTCTAACTGCCATAGCACCGATGTTCCTGACTATTTTTCTATCAATAGGTGTTGCAAGTCCCTCTTTCTCAAGTTGTTTCTCAACATCAAAGGCGATTCTCCTCAGGTTATCAAGAAATCCGATGGAAAGGTCACCACCGACAAAGCAGTTTGCCGCCCACTGTTTACTATGGCACTGGGTACATACCGCGAAAGCCCTTTTCCTGTTTTCAAGACCATCGGTAGGATACTTAACAGACGGCAGTGCCGGGTGAGGTTTACCGGGTTTCCTTACAAATACAAGCTTCCACATTCCCAATTTCCACTTACAGATAGATGCCGGGTTGTGGGTCGGTGCATAAACCATCTTATCACCTTTAAAGACAGCACCCATGTGACAGCTATCACACGTTGGTGCGAAGTAATCAACACCGGCCTTCAGGATAGGTTTATCAAGATTCCACTCATTAAACTGTGAAAGGAACATTGCACCGTGCATGGATTTTCCAAACATCTCATAGTTTGGATGGTCTTCAGACTCGTGACATCTTCCGCACGCACCTATACCTGCCCTTACAATTTTCAACCTGAAGCTGTGGAACGGATGGCAGGCCGCACAGTTTCCAATGCTTCCATCAGGGTTAATCGTTCCAGCACCCATCATTGGCCAGGTTCTAAAGTCAAAGACAACCCTATCTTTTGTCTTCTTCACTATGCTGATTTTAGTTCCGTGACATGAGTAACATCCCCAGTTTGCAAAGATTTTAACAACAGCACCTGCCTCTGGAGCCGGGGACTGAAGCTCTTTTGGTACACCGGCGTAAATCCAGACAGGGTCATTAACAATGTCTTTCCACGTTGACTCACCGTAAGTGTTCTGATGAGGAATTCTTTTTGTGGCTTTCCATCCAAGAGCCTTAAGAACAATAACAGCAAAGTTGCCGCCGGCTTTTGCCTCTGCCTTCTGAGCAATTAACCCAGAGTGAGCGTGAATGGAAGCTGTGTACTCTTTAACAATTTTCGGATGACACTTGGCGCAACTTTTAGGTGTAACAAGTGTAGAAATTATAAAGCCGTGATGTTCATAAGCTGCCGGGTTGCTCCTGTCAGACTTATGACACTCGTAACATCCAACTTTAAACCTGTAGTGAGCTGATCTTTTCCAGTCGTTTACAACAAACTGTGTCTTTTTAATGTGGCACTCTATACAGGCCTGACTTTCCTTTGAAAAAGCTTCTTTCGTTGATGTATAGAACATTCCATCAACACCGGGCTTTTCTGTTGCTGCGTGGGACGGAACAGCAAATACGGATGATGAAAGACAAAATCCTATTCCAAGAAGCGTTACCGCTTTCATAAGACTTCTCATCATTACCTCCCTTGCCTCAAATTACTTTTGAGCTACCGCGCTCTTTGAAAGCATCGCTTCAATTTTCTCTTTGAAGTAATCACCGTGCCCTACACCGTGGTGGCAGTCGATACAGGTCTTGTCAGTTTTACCCTCTTTATACTTCTCATGCATAACGTTATCTGATAGAACCTTGTGACATCCCTTACATGAAGACTCGTATGTATAACGATTTCTCTCTTCAAGGTTCTTAACCCAATCAAATTTCTCGGGCCCCGTTATATGTCCGACAGCATCTTTAACTGCCGCTCTGGTTTTAACAAATAGATATACAACCACATTAGCGTTATGGGGCATATGACAGTCTACACATGAAGCCTTACACGCCCCGGCAGACCCGCTAAGTGGTCCGTGAGCATTCTCTTCCCAGGTATCGTAGGCAAACTTCATTTCGTGGCAGGAGGCACAGAACTGCTCGGTAGAAGAATACTTAACTCCCTGTGCCACCAACAGAGAGATAAAGAGTCCCAAAACAAGCCCCCCTGCACAGATGAGAAACGGTTTTTTAGCAGACATTTAATCCCCCTTCGTGCAGGTTCTTTTAAAAACCTTAATTCTTTATTAACAAACCCTATCAGACAAACCCTGAACCGTACATTTTTACCCCTCCCTTATTTTTGTTTACATTTTTAAATGTACAACCTGCTATTATCACCGTCAAGTGGTGAAAAGATATTTTAAAATCAATAATTTTATTGATAACCGTTATCGCTTGAACAACGGTCTTACAAAAGAAAGATTCTCCTCTGTCTGAAAATGAACTTAAAGTAGTATAATTATTGGCTACTGAAAGCTTATAAAAGCGGAGGACTTAAAATGTCAGAGGAGAAGAGAGATTACAAAGAGACACTGAACCTTCCAAAAACATCGTTCCCTATGAGAGGTAACCTTCCAAAAAAAGAGAAAGAGATACTCAAGAAGTGGGAAGAGATAGACCTTTATCAAAAAGTACTGGAAAGGAAAGATAAAAACAAAAAGTACGTCCTCCACGACGGACCACCATACGCAAACGGACACATTCACATAGGTCATGCTCTAAATAAGGTTTTAAAAGACATCATCGTAAAGTCAAGAGCAATGGCAGGATACTTCACGCCTTATGTCCCCGGCTGGGACTGCCACGGTCTGCCTATCGAAAGAGCTGTATTTCAGAAGCTCAAAAAGAGAAAAGACGAAGTTGACCCAGTAGAGGTAAGAAAAAAGTGCCGGGAATACGCTGAAAACTGGATAAAAATTCAAAAAGAAGAATTTATAAGACTCGGTGTAATGGGTGATTGGAAAAACCCTTACATAACGATGAAGCCACGCTATCAGGCAGACATTTTAAGAGAACTTGCGAAATTCTACGGCAAAGGACTCGTCTATAGGGCCAAAAAACCCGTTTACTGGTGTCCTAACTGCACAACCGCCCTTGCAGAGGCAGAAATTGAATACAAAGACGAAACTTCAAAGTCCATATATGTAAAGTTTGAAATAAAAGATGAAAACTTTCCGGAAAAGAGCTATT
The DNA here is from genome assembly GCF_000421485.1 of Desulfurobacterium sp. TC5-1. NCBI lineage: Bacteria > Pseudomonadati > Aquificota > Aquificia > Desulfurobacteriales > Desulfurobacteriaceae > Desulfurobacterium > Desulfurobacterium sp. TC5-1. The sequence continues at coordinate 50,235 of NZ_ATXC01000002.1, forward strand.
TCGTAATATGGACAACAACACCGTGGACTCTTCCTGCAAACGTCGCCGTTATCCTCCATCCAGAACTTGAATATCAACTGCTCAAAGATGAAAAAACGGGCGAGTATTACATAATAACAACCACTCTGGTAAAAGAGTTTGAAGAAAAAACAGGGAAAAAGCTAACACCTGTTAAAACCTTTAAAGGCAAAGAGCTTGAGAAAGTAAAATACCAGCATCCATTCGTAGATAGAGAAGGCTTCGCCATACTGGCAGACTTCGTCTCCGACGAAACGGGAACCGGTGTGGTTCATAGTGCACCCGGTCATGGTGAAGAGGACTACATAGCGGCAAAAGGTTATGACCTTCCAGTACTTGCACCTGTTGACGATTATGGAAGATTTACAGAAGAGGCACCGGAGTGGCTCCACGGCATCAAGATATGGAAGGCAAACGATATTATCATAGAAAAGTTAAAGGAAAGTGGTCACCTCCTGCTTGTCGAAGAGATAGTCCATTCCTATCCTCACTGCTGGCGGTGTAAAAAACCTGTAATCTTCAGGGCAACACCTCAGTGGTTTATCGCCCTCGATAAAGGTGAACCCACACTTAGAGAAACAGCCCTTTCAGAGATTAAAAAGGTTAAGTGGATTCCTGAATGGGGAGAGATAAGAATCAGCAACATGGTTGAGCAGAGACCCGACTGGTGCATTTCAAGACAGAGAATATGGGGTGTTCCAATTGTTGCATTCTACTGCGAAAAGTGTGGCAAGCTTATCGCAACAAAAGAAATAGCCGATCACGTTGCAGATATTTTTGAGAGAGAAAGCGCCGATGCCTGGTACGAAAAAGAGGCAAGAGAACTTCTGCCCGAGGGATTTACATGTCCAGAGTGTGGCGGTACAGAGTTTAAGAAAGAAATGGATATCCTGGATGTATGGTTTGACTCCGGAAGTTCTCATGCCGCTGTCCTTGAGAGGAGAGAAGAACTTTCATGGCCTGCAGATATGTATCTTGAAGGCTCAGACCAGCACAGAGGCTGGTTCCAGGCAAGCCTCCTTGAATCCTGCGGAACAAGGGGAAAAGCTCCGTATAAATCAGTTCTAACACACGGCTTCACCCTTGACCAACAGGGAAGGAAAATGAGCAAATCCCTCGGAAACGTTATTCCACCTCAGGATGTCATAAAACAGTTTGGCGCTGACATCCTCAGACTCTGGGTATCAAGTGAAAACTTTACAGAAGACGTAAGAATTTCAAACGAAATCCTTAAACAAATAGCTGATGTTTACAGAAAGATAAGGAACACAATGAGATTTATACTTGGGAACCTGAACGACTTTGATCCTGAAAAGGACACTGTCCCATTCAACGAAATGGAAGAGATAGACAGGTGGGCACTTACAAAGTTTTCCGACCTTAAAAAAGAGATTATTAAACATTACGAGGACTTTAAATTTAACAGAATATATCGCTTGGTATATAACTACTGTGCAACAGAACTCAGCGCAACATATCTTGACATTCTTAAAGACACACTTTACTGCGAACTTCCCGACTCTAAAAAGAGGAGAAGCGCGCAAACCGCAATTTACATAATCATAAGAGAACTCACAAAACTTCTCGCACCCATACTATCCTTTACGATGGAAGAAGTCTATTCTCATATCCCGGGAAAGAAAGAGGAATCGGTATTTATCGAAGAGTTCAAAGGCGAAATCCCAGAAGAGAGAGAACTCCTTCCCGTTTGGGAAAAACTTATAAAGGTGAAAAGTCTCGTAAACAAAGCTACGGAAACGGCAAGAGCTGAAAAATTAATTGGCCACTCCCTTGAAGCTGCAATAACGGTCTATGCAGACGGTGACCTTTACCAGCTCCTTAAAAAATACGAAAATGAGCTTCCGTACATTTTCATAACATCAAAGGCAACCGTTAAACCGATCGAAGAAGCACCAGAAACAGCCATAGAAGATGCTGAAATAATAAAAGGAGCAAAGGTCAGCTTAAATAAAGCACCCGGTAAAAAGTGTGAAAGGTGCTGGATGTACTCAGAAGATGTTGGAAAAGATCCAGAATATCCGGACGTATGCCCGAGGTGTGCCGCAGTCTTAAAGAAGATAGATAGCAGGGGGGAATAATCTTCCCCCCTTTACTAACCTTCGCTCAAAGGAGAAGCCTTGAGTTTTTACAGAGTTAAAGATCTTCCTGAATCCGATCGTCCAAGAGAAAAGCTCCTTAAATTGGGTGCCGAAAACCTGACAGACGCTGAAATAATTGCCATACTTCTTAGAACAGGTATTAAAGGGAAAAATGTAATAGATCTTGCAAGGGAAATCCTCATTCGGTTCGGCGGAATAGAAGGTATATCTGAAGCCTCAGTAAGAGAACTTTCCACCTTTAAAGGATTGGGAAAGGCAAAAGCAATAACATTGAAAGCAGCCATCGAAGCAGGAAGAAGAGCAGGCAAACTGAAAAAAAAGAGAAAGATAAACTCACCTGAAGCTGTCGTTAATCTTCTTGAACATCTCAGATATGAAAAGGTAGAAACGTTCGGTATATTAACACTAAACACAAAAGGAGAGCTTATAAACATCCATACAGTTTCAAAAGGTGGGGTAAACTTTGCACACATCGAACCTAAAGAGGTCTTCCATCCGGCAGTAAAGGATTTAGCCGTTGCTGTTATCCTGTTTCACAACCATCCATCAGGAAATCCTGAACCTTCAACAGACGACATAAAAGTAACCAGAAAAATCGTTCAGGGAAGCGAAATTTTAGGTATAGAAATCATTGATCACATCATAATAGGAAGAGACAGATTTTTCAGCTTTAAAGAAAATCACCTGATTTAATCAACTCTTCCTTCCCCGCAACTAACAGATTCTTATAACCGTAAGCTTCTAAGAGCTCTTTTATATATTCCGTCGCGAAACTCCCATCAAGTCCTGTACAGAAGGCAAATGTCCTTTGCCCACATTCCCTCGCAACTTCATTTAAAAACCCAAGTTTCCTGCCCTTCTTTGTCCTCTTGAACAGTGGATCCCGCCACTGACGAATCATATTTGCCTTACACTCGTGAATCTCAAGTCCTTCAGGTCCTGAAAAAGCGACATCTATTTCTTTGTCAGAAATCTTCACCCTCCCTCTATATAGTCTGCACTGATTTAGACGCCTAACTTTACCTTTTAAACGAATTGCACCCCTCTTAGAAAGGACAACCTCAAGAAAATTACCTCTCCGCGTGTCTGTTCTTTTGATAAAAAAAGATTTCAACACATTCAGCAATTCAACTGCGGCTGAAAAAGAGATTAACCCTGCATCGTAACACTCCCTTACCGTATGAAAAATCCTCTCGGCTGTTATCCTTTCTGAATCTGTAGGCCGGTAGGTATTAATAAGAACAAAAATACAGGATTTAACTTCCGGATACCTTTTCATAAAACGGAAAAGCCTTTCCATCTCTTTAGAAATAAGCAACCTGTAACTCTTTCCTTTCCTGCAAGAACACTTCTTCATATATTTTTCACCTCTTTAAGAATAGAAGGTAAAACTTTAGCAGCAGAACCTCTAAAAACAAAATCACACTGTTTTGAAAGAAAGGTTTCCTCAGGATTAACTTCAACCAAAACAGCACCGGATTCCTTCGCAACTATTGGAAGTGAAGCTGCAGGCTGAACAAGAGCAGAAGTCCCGACAGAGAAAAAGAGGTCCGAACCTTTAGACACAGAAAAGGCTTGAGACAAAACATCTTCAGGAAGAGCTTCCCCAAACCATACGACACCAGGACCAACAAGCTCACCGCACACAGGACAGACAGGGAGAGAGTCTTCAGAAAGTCCTTTCAGTATTTTCTCCTTAAAATCACTTTCTGAAAGATTCTTTAAAAAGCACTTACTGGCAATTGGAAAAATCTCAGAAAACCGCTCCTTACTGTAAAATGCACCACAGAACCTGCACTTTCCCTCAAAAATATTACCGTGAAGCTCCAAAACTTTTACAGAACCTGCCTCTTCGTGAAGTCCGTCAACATTTTGAGTAACAACTATAACTTTTCCGCTAAACAATTTTTCAAACTCAGCAATCGCAGTATGTCCGGGGTTTGGCTGAGCCTTAGCAATGAGCCACATACGGTAAAGGTACCACTTCCAGATCTTCAAAGAGTCATTTAAAAACGCCTCAAACGTAGCAAGTTCAGCCGGTGAATACCTGTTCCAGAGACCATCCTTTCCCCTAAACGTAGGAATTCCACTCTCCGCGCTTATTCCAGCACCTGTAAAGAAAACAATTCTCTTAGCGTTTCTTATCAGACGGCTTAATTCCATCTTTATACCTTCCGACAAACCGCTTAGATTGTAAAATTTTAAAGCTATCATCGTCCTTTTTCAAAACAGCTTCATATAAGGCATCCCTTCCCAGAACATACCTCACAACAACTGTGTCGCCTCTATCCTCTTCGGCAACAATCTTAACTTTCCGGTTTCCTAAAATAGAGCTATCCGCACCTACCATAAACCTCAAAGCCCCATACACGAGAGAAAAACGCAGAATAAAACTGAAAACAACAACAGAAATAATAAAAAGAAACAGCAGTTTTCCGCTCTCCATAACTCTCCTTAAAAAGGCAACGAGGAAAAATCCACGCCGGGAGAAAATGAAGGAGAAAATGAAAAGTGCAGCAACTAAAAAAATAGGGACAAGAGAAACCTTTGAAGAAGCGGCAGAAAAATCCCAACATCTAACAGCGTCAGAAAGTTTCCCATCTTTTAAAAGTTCCAGGTAAAATTGAAAAAAGTCAGCAGCAGCCCCTGATAAAAGAGAAAACATTTTAATCCTCTAAAGAGATTTCTCCATACAACCATTATATTAAAACGGTTGCAGTTTGATGGTGCCCGGGGCGGGATTTGAACCCGCACGGTGTTGCCACCACAGGATCCTGAGTCCTGCGCGTCTGCCAATTCCGCCACCCGGGCAGAAATAGATTGTCTTTAATTGTTATTGATGAGATAGAAATATAAGAAATCTTTTTTTTCAAGGCAACCAAAAGAGAATCATATATAATGAAACCATCCGTAAGGAGGTGACAGATGACAGAGAAAATCGTAATCCTGTACGACAATAGAGCCGCCGAAGGATTAATTCCGGACTGGGGATTTTCAACCTTTATAGAAGGGGAAACAAACATACTGTTTGACACAGGTGCAAAAGCTGAAATACTCGAAAAAAACGCCGCCACACTCTCCATAAATCTATCAGATATAGACGGTATATTCATCTCTCATAACCACTGGGATCATACCGGCGGACTTAAAACCGTCACAGAAAAAGCTCCCCATGCGGACATATTCGTCCCCGAAAGCGATGCAGAATTTTTTGAGGAAGAAGTTGGTGAAAAAGGCATCGTCATACCTGTCGAAGATCCAACAGTCATAGCACCTGAAATCTTCTCAACCGGCATGATGCCTACAGGAATGAGAGATCCTGCCTTTGAACACGCTTTAGTAGCAAAGACAGAGAAAGGAAGTATTTTGGTAACGGGATGCTCTCATCCAGGAATAGAGAGAATAGCAGAAGAAGCTGTACGACTCTCTGAAGAAAAACTCTACATGATAATTGGCGGCTTTCACCTTTACAAAAAAGATGAAACAAGCATAAAGAAAATCGCTGAAAAACTGATGGATTTTACAGAATTTGTTGCCCCCTGCCACTGTACGGGAAACAGCGGGATAGAGGTTTTCAAAGAAACATTTAAGGATAGATTTATTGACTGCAGGGCGGGAACCGAAATCGCTTTTTAAGATGGAGGAGAAATGTTTGACGCACTTGCGGAAAAGATACAATCTGCAATAGGCAAAATAGCAAAAAAGGGAAGAATAGATGAAGAGACTCTTAACAAAGGGTTGAGAGAGATAAAGCTTGCACTACTTGAAGCAGATGTAAACTACAAAGTTGTTTCAAACTTTATAAAAGAGATTAAAGAGAAAGCTTTAGGAGCCAAAGTAACAAAAGGGGTTACAGCCGTTCAGCAACTTGTAAAGATAGTTCACGACGAACTTGTAAAAGCCTTAGGTGAAAAAGCTGAACCGTTGAACCTTAAAAGCAAGCCTTCAGTGATCCTACTTATAGGTCTTCAGGGTTCAGGTAAAACCACAACATCTGCAAAACTTGCAAAACTACTCAAAAAGCAGGGCAAAAAGGTTCTACTTACCTCCGTTGACATATACAGACCTGCTGCCATGCTTCAGCTTAAAAAACTTGGCCAGCAGATAGGTGTTCCGGTATTTCTTGAAGAGAACGAAAAAGACGCAGCAAAGATTGCAGAAGATGCACTTAAAAAGGCAAAGGAAGAGAACTACGACGTTCTCATAGTTGATACAGCAGGAAGACTTCACATAGACGAAGAGATGCTTAAGGAGGCAAAAGAGATAAAAGAAAGAATCAAACCTGATGAGGTGCTCTTTGTCTCCGACGCCATGACAGGACAGGAAGCCGTAAACATAGCAAAAGCTTTTGATGAAAACGTCGGTATGACAGGTATCATCCTCACAAAGCTTGATTCTGATGCAAGGGGTGGTGTTGCACTCTCCGTAAAAGGCGTAACAGGCAAACCGATAAAATTTGCCGGCGTCGGTGAAAAGATAGACGACTTTGAACCGTTCTATCCTGACAGGGTGGCATCAAGAATTTTAGGAATGGGTGACGTTGTAAGTCTTGTAGAAAAGGCACAGGAAGTGATAGATGAAGAAGAAGCCATCTCCATGCAGGAAAAACTTTTATCCGGCGAGTTCACACTTGAAGACTTTAAGAAACAGCTTGAAATGATACAGAGAATGGGACCTATAAAACAGCTTATAAAGATGATTCCGGGACTTTCCAGCCAGAAGATGCTCAAGCAACTTGACAAAGCAATAGACGACAAAAAACTTAAAAGGATTGAAGCTATCATAAATTCCATGACACCGGAAGAGAGGAGAAACCACGCAATTATAAACGCCAGCAGAAAACGAAGAATAGCGAGAGGAAGTGGCACAAGTGTCAAAGATGTCGATGCCCTTTTGAAGCAGTTTGCACAGGCAAAAATGATGATGAAACAGATGAAAAAGATGCAGAAAAAGATGGCCAAAAAAGGCGGGAAATTCCCCTTCCCATTCATGTAAGGTTGTATTAAATTACGATTGGTATAAAATTACCTTTTACAAAACTGTCTTTAAGGAGGAGAGAAGTTGGTAAAGATAAGACTCAAGAAAGTAGGAAGAAAGAAGCTTCCAGTCTATAAAATTGTTGTTGCCGAAGGTATGTCAAAGAGAGACGGAAAAGCGGTAGATATCCTTGGAACTTACAACCCTAAATCAAAAGAACTTCAAATTGACGTTGAAAAAGTAAAAGAATGGATTGCTAAAGGAGCTCAGCCAACTGAGAGGGTTGCTGCACTTCTAAAGCAAGCTATCCAGTAATACTGGAAACGGGAGGCGACCATGTCTGCAGTAAAAGAGTTAGTTGAGTGCATCGTTAAAAAGTTAGTTGACAACCCGGATGCTGTAAACGTTGTTGAAACGGAAGGAGAAAGAACTGTAATTATCGAACTGAAGGTTGACCCTAAAGACCTCGGCAAGGTTATCGGCAAACAGGGAAGAACTGCAAAAGCAGTAAGGACATTAATCTCTTCAGTTGCTGCAAAGAGCGGTAAAAGAGCAGTCCTTGAAATAATAGAATAAGAAATCTTCCCGGTTCTTTCGCCGGGAAGATAAACTTTTCACTTTTAAACCTTAAACCTGTTTAGCTCTTCTTCAAGTTCCTTAATCTTTTCAGAAACTCTGGTTATTCCCTCAACCACTTCTTTTAAATCATCCACATTTCTTGTGGCTATCTCTGCAACCTCCTTTACCGTCTTAGCAACCTCTTCTATAGACTCAGATTCTGACTTCGCCTCTTCAGAAACCTTAACTACAATCTTTTCGAGCTCTTCCATCGACTCTTTTATGTTTTCAAAAGCCCTTGAAACGTTATCTATAACCTTCTCTCTTATATCTTTGTTTATGTTGGAAACTGTCGCCTTTATCTGATCCGTAGCAGAAACAACCTTCTGAGCCAGCTTCCTCACCTCGTCAGCAACTACGGCAAAACCTCTACCAGCTTCACCTGCCCTTGCAGCTTCAATGGCAGCGTTGAGAGCAAGAAGGTTCGTCTGAGTTGCTATCTGGAAGATAATCTCAACAATCGAACCCAATTCCTTCGTTCTTTCATCAAGAAGCTTCTTAATTTCATCAATAATACTCTCCGCTTCGTCAACTATCTGTAAGTTTTTAGAAGAAAGCTTGTTAACTTCAAGAACTTCCCCCGCAAGATCAGCTATATCCTTTGAGGTCTTCTCTATAGAGCCAGAAACTGCGTTGGTCTTATCAGTTTGATAAAGAATCTTCTCCATTACTTCTGAAAGACTATCAACCTTGTTTTCAAGGAGAACTACCGCCTTCTTAAGCGTATCGATAGATAGACCTATAGACTTCCCAAGAGATTCAATACCTTTATTGAACGATACAGCTATCTCTTTCAGGTCACCCTTAAGTTCATCTTCATTCATCCTTACCATAAGATTACCACCTGCAAGTTTACGAGTAGCAAGGAGAAGAGAATCTCTTATGGTAAGGAAAGTATTTTGAATACCTACAAGGGCATCCTTCAGGGTTTTCAAAGATTCCGGGAATTTTGAATCGTCAAGCTCAACACTTAAGTTTCCACTCTCAAGCTCATTAACAAACCTGTTTATTTCCCTGATTATGTTTCTCATCGTGAGAGCAAATGTATTTGCCGCCTCCCCAACTTTTCTTAAGTCTCCCTTGAACGATTCAACATCTATTTCCTGCTGTATATCAGCCTGCTCTAAGATAGAGGCAAGTGTATCCATGGCCTTCTTTATGTCGTTAGAAGCAAGATTTATATTCTTTACAATAGACTTAAGTTCCCCTGGCAGTAGTGTTTCGTCGTATGTCTTAAACTTCGCATCTGCAAGATCTTCAGCCATTTTATTGACTACATCAACAACCTTCCTGAAGTTATCAACTATCTCTGATAAACCGTGAACAATCTCCCTGTATCTTCCCTCAAAACCTTTCTCATTTACAGTCACATCCAATCTACCGTTAGATAGACTCTCCGTAACAAGATTCATTTCAGACATAAAAGCCTTCAGTGTTTCAACTATTTTTTGTAGATTCCTCTCAAGAACTTTAAAGTCTCCCCTGAACACACTCTTACTCGTTGAAATTTCAAAATCACCTCTTGAAATTTTCTCAGAAACTTTATCGACTTCGGAAATTACACTTTTAAAAGTTCCTATCAGTCCATTAATCAAACGCTTCATTTCGGCAAATTCATCATTACCTGAAACGTCATCCATTGAAACCTTTAAATTTCCCCTGTTAATGGTTTCAAGCAGCCCTTTTATCTCATTTGTTGAATTAAGTATCTTCCGTCTCAAAACGGCAACAAACATCAAAACCAACAAAAGACCGACGACAAGAGATAAAGATACAATCATCTCCTTCTTTGCATCCATGGAAAAACTTAACGTCCTTTTTTTCAGAAGACCGAGATACTCATCTTGAAACCTTTTTAAAACCTTCAAAAAGTCTGTGTAAATCTGGAAAACCTGAAGAGGCTTATATGCGGCAAGTTCCTGATATCTTTCACCGTCTATTATCTTTTTTATTTCTTTAACCCTGTTAAATTCAGGTGTTGTCTGTATAGAACGGAATCTCTTTTTTAATTCGTTAAAAGAAAGCGTATCAACGACTCCTCTCAAAACCTTCTCTTCGTCGTTTACAGTTTTATAAAAGGCAAGCAGCGCTTTCGGTATTGTAGCGTTTGCACCATGAGAATTTACGTAAGAAGCAATACTTGATGCAAGAGCTCTTTCAACACCAAAAGTATCTTTGTACTTCAGGAAAAGGTTAAAAGCAACAAGGTCTCTTTCAAAAACAGTATCCTTTAGTTCTTTCTCGGCCAGCTTGTGAATGTTACCTCTCACTTCATCAATATAGCCTGTATAAGCCGTTAAAACATCTATGTTGGAAGCATTTCCACTGTCAACTTCCTGCCTCAATTTTTTGAGCTCCATCGCGGAAACTTTATGCACATCGTCAGATGAAAGATAATGAGAAACAACATACTGAAAATCTTTAATATCCCTGTCCACTTTCTTCCTCTGGGATAAAAGCTTCATATATACAGGAGAAGTTTTATCTCTGTTTTGAGTAACAAAAGCCGTTGATAACCCTCTCTCAACAGCAAGGTCATGGACAAGTTTTGCAACTGATTCAACCATGGGAAAATGAACTTCCATTATCCTGGCAGGAGCATAAATCTTCCTGTAAACTTCTCTTGCCTGCCTGCCAAGCACCATAACAGCGGCAAAAATAGGAATAAATACAACAACAAGAATCTGTCTGCTTACCTTTTCCATGCCAAGCTTTTTTAAAAAGCCCATTGACCGTCCCCCAATTCATAAAATATTAATGATATTACTATCGGTAATTTCCCAGGCAATTTTATTGTAATTATAGCAGCTGCCCTCCTTTCCTTAAGGAAGAGTAAAGAGAAGAGAGTATAAAAACAAGAGCCGTCAAACTTATAACCACCTCAGGAATTGAGAAGAATAGTTCAAGCAGCATCATTATCCCTAAACCACCGATACCCCAGTGAGCTCCGTGTTCAAGATAGGGAAGATGCTGTAACCTACCGGTATCCACAAAATAAACGGTAAGTGAACGAAGGATAAAAGCACCGACAGAAAGGCCGAGAGTGATAATTATGAGATTCTGGCTTATAGCAAATGCACCAACCGTTCCATCAAGCGAACAGGAAGCATCTAAAAGCTCAAGATAGAGAAAGCTTGCCCAACCGCTGTCTCCTGAAAAGTAATCTTTCTTTTTAAAATACTCAATAGCATTTTTAACAAAATGAACAATTTCAAAAAGGAGAACTCCCAAAATCATGGCAAGCGTGATGTTTTCCTGCTGCTTTAACAAACCAATTACAAAAACAATAGCAAGGGCAAAAATAAGTTTTATCTCTCCTAACCTTGCAACTTTTGAAGCTCCCTCTTCAAAAAATTTTATCCAGTGAAGATTCTTCCCAGCATCAAACAACCAGTTTATAAATACCATCAAAAGAAAAGAACCGCCAAAAGCAAGGATAAGCGGTTCTGCATGCTCAAGATGCTCCGCATAAATGGCAGGATGCTTGAAAGCTATATCTATCGTTTCTTTAAAAGAAATCCCGGCAGTGAGAGAAACTATCAAAACAGGAAAGAGAAACCGCATGCCAAACACAGCCGTAAGAATCCCCCAAGTAATAAACCTTTTCCGCCACTTTGGTGTCATCGTAGCTAAGACAAGAGCATTCATAACAGCGTTGTCAAAGGAAAGAGAAACCTCAAGAAACGAAAGAAGCGTCCCCTCAAGAACACCTTTTATTCCCATATAGGCAAATTCAATTATCCAGCTTATGAGAAAAATAATTCCAAACTCAACAAGCAACTTCTTAAATCTACCCATACTGCTCTCCAAACATAAACTGCCAGTGTCCTATAATAACACAAATGGAATAGGTCCTTTAGGATTTCCCAATACAGAAGAAGGGTGTGCTATAATCTATCATAGTCTATCAAAGAAAATTAAGGGGAAAAGATGGCTAAAGAATGGCGATGCACAATATGTGGTTACATATATAATCAGGAGAATGGTGATCCTGAAAACAGCGTGCCTCCAGGAACACCATTTGAGGCAATTCCTGATGAATGGGTGTGCCCAATATGTGGGGCATCAAAAGACAAATTTGAACCGTTAGAGGAATGATGAAAGTTTTACTCATAAGACTTTCTTCAATAGGGGACGTTATACTTATCTCTTCTGTTTTTAACGCACTCAAAAAAGCCGGAGCGGAAATTGACATACTAACAGATAAATCCATAGCCCCCATATTCGTGCCCGATACCCGCATCAGAAAGGTCATGGGCGTCAACAAAAACAGACTATCATTTCAGGCTATAAAAGAGTTAGCGGATAACCTTAAAAAGGAAAACTACAACTATGTTTTTGATTTACATAACATCCTGAAAACGCGGTTACTTTCAAAGTTTTTACCTTTTAAAACCATACGGTACAACAAACAGTCCCTCTGGCGAAGAGAGGTAATATTCTTCAAGTTTTTAAAAAGGAAAAAGCAGCTTTTCATCCCTGAACTTTATGCAAAAGCCGTCAGAAAAGCCGGTATAGAGGTCGAAGAAAATCCCACCCCGGAAATATTCATTCCTGAAGAAACGGAATTACACATATCAAGACTTTTACCCCACAAAAAATTTGTTGTAATCGCACCGGGAGCCAGATGGGAAGGTAAAGCTTACCCAATAAGGAAGTACAAGCGAATTGCACAGATATTGAGAAGGGTTGGTTTTGAGGTCGTTACAGTCGGCGGAAAGGAAGATGTGGAAGCCGGTATGGAAATAACGGGCGCTTACAATTTGAACTTCTGCGGAAGATTAACCCTCCTTGAATCAATGGCGGTAATAAAGCAGGCCGAATTCGTCATATCCAACGACTCCTCTGCAGTTCACATGGCAAGGGCTGTAAAAACAAAAGTAGCAGTTATTTACGGTGCAACCCATCCATGTTTTGGATTTGCTCCCCTTGAATCCGAAGGAACCGTAATAAGGAAAGAACTCCCTTGTAACCCGTGCTCTCTCCACGGGAAGGTTAGATGCGAACACCTCAAGTGCCTTGACATACCGCCAAAAGAGGTAGTTACAAAAGCACTCCAAATGATATCGTAAAGGGGCGAAAAAGACGCCCCGGACTTATTATTTAAAAAAGACAACAGTAAGAATCACAAAAGTCGTAACAAGAACAGGAATTGAATACTTTATTATATATCCAAAGAAAGAAGGCATCTCAACGCCCTGTTCCCTTGCGATAGAAGCAACCATAAAATTTGGCGCATTTCCAATATAGGTAATTGCACCAAAGAAAACGGCACCTGCAGAAATAGCCTCAAGATATATAGAATGTGTCGCTATCAATTTATGGACAGCAACCTTAACAGGAACACCCGGATAAAACTTCCCAAGAGCTGTCATTAAAAATGTAAGGTATGTTGGTGCATTATCAAGGAAAGAAGAAAGGGAACCTGTAGCCCAGAAATAGTGGTAAGGTTCGGAAAGCATATGGATCAACCCACCTGCCGGTCCATGTTCACCAGCTTCAAGAATTTTAAGACACGGAATCATCGCAATAAAGATACCTATAAATAGGATAGCGACCTCTTTTATTGGAAACCAGGTAAACTCGTTCTTTTCTCTTACCATCGGTGGCGTTAAAAGAATTGAAAGAACCGCAAGAACGACGAGAATCAAGTCCCTCAAAACATCCTGTAGATGAAGATGCACCCCAAAAACACTTATCTGAGGGAGATGTACAATGCCGCTTAAGAGAACAGCCCCCAAAACGCCTATAAGAAACAGAAAATTAATAGAACCAAGAATTTCAAACTTCTCATCACCTATCGGAATGGTCGTTTTATCTTCTTTTGCATAGTAATAAGAATCAACTGCAAAAAAGATACCAAGAACAATCAACACAGCTGTTATCCATATCGGAATAAGCCTTAGAGTGAAGAAAAAGGGAACCCCTTTTAGAAAACCAAGAAAGAGAGGCGGATCACCAAGAGGCGTCAAAGCACCACCAATATTTGCGACTAAGAAAATGAAGAAAACAATAACAAACGTTTTATACTTTCTCCACCTGTTAGCCCTTATTAAAGGCCTCACAAGCAGCATAGCCGCACCTGTAGTTCCCATAAGAGATGCAAGCATAGCACCTATAAAGAGAAGAGCCGTATTAAAAATCGGCTTCCCCACAAAGGAACCTTTTATATAGATACCCCCTGCAATCGTATAAAGAGCTCCAAGGAGAACAAGGAACGGAATATATTCAACCAGAATCGTGTGCAAAATATCGTGAACTGCAATACCTTTGTACATAGCAATAAAAGGAACTGCACATGCGACTGCCCAAAAGGCTGAAACCTTACCAAAATGTTTATGCCAGAAGTGTGAAGCAACAAGAGGCAAAATGGCAATGGAAAGGAGAATTCCAGCAAAAGGTATGGTCAACCATAGGGGCATGTGGGCTCCAATCTCTTCAACCATAGGTTCCTCCCTCAGATTTGCTCATTCTTTTTTTAGATTTCAACAGGAAAGATTATATCACTCTTTTATGAAAATACGTTCCGGCTTATAGGCACCCCATATAGTAGGAAAATAGTTTCTAACTCTATTCCTCGCTGCCTCAAGAACAACAGGAGCCGCTATGTAAATGAGAGGTTGTTGTTCACAGATTATTCTGTACGCCTTTCTATAAATCTTCACCCTCTTTTTAAAATCAAGCTCTTTCACCCCTTCGTCAAAAAGTCTATCAACCTCGGCTTCCCATTTGGTCACCGGCTTTTTCTGCCCCGGATTCCACAGGTGAAGCTGTCCAGAACTTTTCCAGACATTCCTTCCGCCGTTTGGATCCATAGAACCTGTAAGCCCTATAATCACAGCATCAAAGTCGTGAGTGTTGAGAAGCTTATCAACAAGATTGTTAAAATCAAGAGGTTGAAAGTGAACATCTATACCAAGTCTTTTAAAATCAAACTTCAAAATCGTGCCTATCTGAACTCTTGCAGGATTGTTGGAATTCGTAAGGAGGTTAAACTCCACTTTATGGCCATCCGGCGTTTCAAGCCACCCGTCTCCGTTTCTATCTTTTAATCCAATACTTTCAAGCAACGCCTTTGCCTTTTTAAGATCATAAGGAAACTTAGGTGCATTCTCATCGTAATAGAGTTTATTGGCAGACGTAACAGGCGTATAAACGGGAAAACCAAGCCCATTATAAACCGTCAGAACAATACCCTTTCTATCTACGGCGTGAGAAATGGCTCTCCTGAAAGTCGCATTTGAAAAGAGTCTCCACTTCCAGTCAGGAACAGCACCTTTTCGCTCGTTAAAACACAAAAAATCAGCGGTAAGAGAAGGACCTAAGTTATATATGGTAAAGTTGCCGTTTTTCTCTTCTTGTTTTAAGGCTGGAAAATCGTCACCGGAAAGTCCATAAAAATCCAGCTCACCATTCTTAAACTTAAGAAGTTCTGTGTCTTTCTGCGGGAGAATGTATGTAACCTTTTTTTCTACAAAGGGTAATTTATCGCCGTAATCATCTCTCATATAGTAGTAAGGATTCCTCTCATAAATCAGATACTGACCGGGAACATATTTCACAAGTTTATAGGGTCCCGTCCCTACAATTTCTTCTGGCGGCGTTGAGACAGTCCATACGTTATCAAAACTTCCATCATTTACAGATTTTTCAAGAACATGTTTGGGGAAAATAGCTGCTGAAAGTGAATAGAGAAGTGGAGCAAAAGGCTCAGGCAGAACAAACTCAACTGTGTAATTATCTATCTTCCTGATTTCCGGTAACTTACCGTCAATCTCAAACATATCTTTAACAGAATTGGGATAGCGGGGATTGAAGTAGATATCTCTGTAAGTAAAAACAACATCGTCAGCTGTAAAAGGTTTACCGTCAAACCACCTGACATTTTTCCTTAAATGAAATATCCACCTCCTGCCGTTGTCCTTAAATTCCCACGAAACTGCAAGCCTGCCTGTAGGTTTCAGTGTTTTAATGTCAACATCGGTAAGACCTTCAAAAAGTCCACCAACAGCACCTGTAGAAGACGTCTCATGGGCAAAAACAAGGTTAAAAGTTTTTGGATCAGAGGAGGAAGAGTCGTAAAGCGTTCCCCCGTAAGCACCTTTCTGAAAATGGACTTTTGACGGATCCACCCTTTCACCAAGAACAGCATCACCTGCAGGTTTGCCGGAAGGCTCAGAACAGGAAAAAAAGAAAAAGGGCAGAAGCGCCAAAAGCACCCTGCCCCTGAGTTTTATCAGTTTCAAAAATGTCTCTCCTATAAATTTAGTGCCCACCACCGAAGAAAAGATGGAAGAGGTGAAGCCCCTGCTTCATACAATTTATAGACACCATACCTACCGTAAGTATAGCAACTATGAGTTCAAACGCAGATATCCAGCTTTTAAAGAAGTTTATTTTTCCCATCTTACTATGAAACTCTCCGCTATGAGCCATTCCTCACCTCCCAATTATAACCACATAAAGAATGATTGAGCGTACCAGTGAACAAACTTAACAAACCAGACAAGTATCCATGGAAGGAAAAGGATGATAAATACAGCCGCAAGCACTATCCAGGCCTTCTTCCATGAATATCTTTCAAACTCCTTTGCAGTCATCTCTTTAGCCATCTGCAGCTTCCTCCTGCTTTAGTTTACTTATAGCTTGATGTGGACTGCCTAACCTCCTTTTTATGGTACCACATGTACCTAATAAGAGCCTCGTCGCCGTGGCAGTCAACACAGGTGCTTCCAGCAATCGTCCTATTTCTTAAGAAGTAAGTTTTTCCATGTATGTGTGCATCGTGACATGTCTCACACGCAATTGCCCCAGCCCTCTTCACTTCTGTGCCATTCTCCGCAAATATAGGCCATTTACCTTTCCTGCCGGGTCTATCCTGGGCAACAATATCAAAGTCAGCCCTTGGATGGAAGAAGTATTCAACTGTAGCATTTTCTGCTACGCCACCTTTGCTGTGACAGGTGAGACAGTAGGATGATGCTCTATCAACGGTTTCGCCGTTAGGATATGTAAAGTTCTTAAGTTCAATCTTCCACAGGAAAGCACCTTTAGCCTGGTGAGGTACGTGACATGCAGAACACATCTGCCCATTAACATCATGACCTGTCCCTTTAATTGCCGCTTCTGTCTTGTGACATGAGATACAGAGCTTGCTTCCCCTGTTTGTAACCCTGAGGAATGGTTTACCGGCAGCGCTACCGTGCGGATCGTGACAGCTTGCACAGTCAACAACACCTTCACCGGGAACGCCTGTCTTCTGATTAATAGCAGGAACAGCGTCCGTTTCAACTTTCCCACCAAGCGGATGCGAAATTTTACCGGTCGTGAGGCTTGCAGCCATTTTACCGGGAGCGTGACAGGAAGTACACTGTCTCTCGTTAATCGTCTTGCCTTCACCAAGCTCTCTATTCCAGAGAGTCGGACCTTTAGGATTGTGGGGTGTATGGCAAGCAGAGCACTGCCCGTTTTTCTCAATACTTTCACTTTTAGCCACAAGATAGTGTGCTGTTCCTTTAAGATTTTTATCTTTATGACACTTAAGACAGAGGGCTGAATCACCCTCGACCGGCACAATGAGAGCATATGGATTACCGCTGTGCGGATTATGACAGCTTGCACATGTAACAACTTTGCCGTCTTTTGTTCTGACATCAATTGGGTGATCTTTAAACTTGCCCGCCATAACTTTCGCTCTGGCTACGCCGCCTTCACCGTGGCACGCCATACAGAAAGCTGAAACGTTATCAAGGCCTTCTCCTCCTCTGATACCTTTAAGGTATGCACCGACTGCCTTGTGTGGAACGTGGCAAGCGGCACACCTTCCAGCATTCCTTGGCGTTTCTCCGAGAACATTTCTATTGTCAATGGCACCGTGAACACCCTTTTTACATGCACAGTTGCCTGGATGACATCTACTACACAGGTCTTTTTCTGGCACCCTGAGGAAACTGCCGTTTGCCCTGTCACTCTTTGGAGCACCAACGGCACTCCACTTGTGGGGATTGTGGCAGGTAACACAGGCAACCCTGCCCTTTTTGAGCGGCAGAGACCTAAACTTCGTTTCAACATTTGTTGGGTGGGAAATAGTACCCATGTCAGGTGCTTCACCGCCAGGATAGTGACATGAAATACACATTCTATCTGCGTCAGACGCCTCAAGATAAACAGCATAAGCTGTGGCTTTATCATTAAGCTTTCTACCCCAGAGGTTTGCACCGACTGCCTTGTGCGCTGTATGACACTCAAGACAGGCGTCTTTGTCTGCGAATCCATGTTTTGAATGGAGAATGGTCTTCTCTGAAACGTGACAGGCAACACAGAGAGACTTGGGTGATTCTGCAAGGAGCCTCTTTTCATCTGAATGGTGAACCTTGTGACATGTGTAACACTCAACCTTACCACTATCACCAAACTTTAAGCCTGTGTCAGAAGGCTTAACACCAAGAGAATCTACAGCAACAAGAACCGGGTGAGACATTTTATTCCTGTGCTCAGGTGAATTGAGCTCCTCTGTGTGGCACACTGAACAGAGCTGAGAATCTTTATTTGATGTAATAAGCGCATGTTCACCCTGACCTTTGTGGGCAGCGTGACATGACTGACAGGTAACTTCTCCATCCTTACCGACCCTGCCGTGTAGAGACTCTATCTTGGCTATAACGGATGAAGACATCTTTCCTGCAGTATCGGCAAGGATAGGATGGTTACCGTGACCTGTATTGTTCTTGTGACAATCTATACACATGCTTGAATCTGTATTTTTAAACCGCATGAAGGTGTAGTCCAATTTGTCCTGGCTGCCGACCTCTGAGTGAGGCGTATGACAGGTACCGCAGAAAAGCCTCCCATTATGGAGAGGGAACTTCTTGGGAATCTTCATATCTTCAGGAACTTTAACATCAACAGGGTGGGAATGCTTACCAAAGTTAAGGAAAGTTAACCTGTCATCGGCCATAGAGCCGTCATGACAGGTTAAACACATTATCGTATCCCCTGCCATTAAAGTCCTATCGGTAAGAAGCCTGGGAGAACTCACCTTAGCTTCCAGCAGCCAGTTCTGGTGACAAACCAGACAGTCCTTCTTCATGCTCTTCTCAAGCTTCGCATGAGAAACTGTTGGTATCGCAACCACTGATAGGAGAATAGCTAAGGTCTTCCTCATTATTTAACCCCTTGTACATTAAATGTAAGTATCTTGTTTTTCAGAGGCTCAAGAACGTAAAGAACACCTGCATCGTAAGCGATGGATATTGGATATTGAAGTCCTTTAGCAACAACACCGTCAAAAGCACCGTATGGATTGAAGAGCTGAACAGCACCGTTAACAACATCGGAAACGGCAACTTCACCGTTGAAAACGGCAATGCCTTTAGGCCTGTAAAAATCACCCTCTTCTACGCCAAAATCACCAAATACTCTCAAGAAGTTGCCATCCTTATCAAAAACCTCAACCCTGGCATTAATAGAATCTACCACGTAAACATTCTTTCCATCGGTAGCAATCATGAAAGGCGAAACAAAGTCTCCAGGAACAGAGCCTTTCTCACCGATCTGCTTAACCACTTTACCACTTTCAATAGAAACAACTTTCACACAATCATTCCTGGCATCCGTGACCCAGAGGTTGTTTCCGAGTCTAACAACATCTATAGGCCTGCCGGAAACATCAATGCTCTTTTTTAGCTTTCCGTCCTTTGAAAAAATCAAAACCTTACCGGATTGAGAAGCAACATAGATGCCATTGCTGTCAACAGAAATACCATAAGGATTGTTAGCCTTTATAGTCCCGACTTCGTCACCATCCTTATTTAAAACAACAATCCTCCCATTAAGACCGTCAACCACATAAACCTTTCCCGCTGAAACAGCTATATCGGACGGGAACTTAAAGTTCCCGCTTATTTCTCCGGCAAAAGACGGAACAGCGAAAGAAAAAATTGCAAACAACACCGCTATTAAAAATCTCATCGCCTTACCTCTTCCAGATGAAGTTTGGGAAGTAGATCTTTCCTTCCTCAAGTAATCCCTTAACGACTTCGTTGTTCTCAATCTCGTTTATCCTCTCCTGAGAAAATCCGAGTCCAACAAGGTTAAGAGGATTCCTTCCTCTATGACAGTCTGCACACTTGTAAGGATCCTTTGCAAGATTGTTGTAAATCTTCGAAACAGCTGCTGCATCGTGGAGCAATCCTTCGTTACCCTTTAACGGAATATCAACCGGTTTTCCGTTAATAAGTGGCGTTATTCTTGCATCACTGTCAAGGCCTGAAAGCGCAACCCTATCACCGACCTTAACGTATCTAACGCCGTACATATCTTCCGTATTTTTTACTACTTTCATCTTTCCATCTTTTGTTATCTCAACCCACGCATATGTGAGCCCCGCCTCCTTATAGTGGCATACTGTACAGCTCATAAACGTTGAGTGAGCATTGTAAAAAGGCGCAAGTGTTTCATCTTTCGTGTGCGCTGCGTACGAGTGACATGCAACACAAACATCCCTTACAGGATACTCATAACCGTTCGGCGCATGGAACGGCTGAGGATACTCAGATTTCTTTGGAAACTGAGGCTTTTCTTTTAACTGTTCCTCTATTTTCTTTTCCCATCCTGAAATGTTTGAAGGTGAACCCTTCAAGAGAGGGCTTATTACACCTTCAGCAAAAGCCGCAACAGGAAAAATAGCTGCTATGACAAAAACAAGTTTTCTCATTATGCTGCCTCCTCGCTAAGTTCCTTTTCAAGAAGGTGATGTGCGTACTCGTGAATTTTGGCAACAATCTCTTCGTTAGGCAGATTTTCTATAGACTTAACAAATTCATACCTTTCTCTAAGAGCTGGATACTTCTCAAGAAGCTCGGGCTCATGCTCGGCTGTTCTCTTGATGATTCTTCTCCATGAGCGGGGCCTCTCTTCCATCCACTCAATCTCAGGTGAAATACCTGTAAGCCATATCCAGTCCATCGGAAACTTGTGCGGACCGTAATGAGTCATGTAGAGGTGAACAAGGGCAATCCATCCAACGGCAACTAAAGCTTCGTCACCGTGCGCTAAATAAGCTATCTGAATAGTAACAGGAGGGAGGTGCAAAAATCCCGTGAAAACTTCCGGAAGCCACAGAATCCAGCCTGTAATACCAATAGCAAGCATACCCCAGCCAACTGCGAAGAAGTCAAATTTATCAACCCACATCCATTCATCATAATCTGGAGGTGATTTTCTAAAGCCAAGAAGATATTTAAAATAATGAACTACCGTAATATCCGAAGGACCTGGAAGAAGTCTGTAAGTATCCCAGAACCCATACTTTTTGACCCTATCCCTGTTGGCTATCATAAACATTATGCAGTAGAAAACGACAAAGAGGAAGTCAAAAAACATTATCGCACCGTCCACTCTATGCATTATCATCAATCCATTTATCCCTCCCAGGGCCTTAACAATGTACTTTGCCCAAGGAGCATTCCAGTACTTAAGGGGAAAACCTGTGATGACTTGAATAATCATCGTCATGATACCTACGTGCATAAGCGACTGTATTGTCGTCCACTTTTCGACATAAAACTTATCACCATCAACGATGATAAGTTTCTCATAATCCTCTCTCATTCTGAATTTTTCTTTAAGCCATCCCATGTTACTTCCTCCTCACGAATTTGAGGGTATCGAGAATAACAACTATCGCTGCAAAGAGAATAACTTGAGCAGCCATCCAGAACATTCCCTCTTCAACACCCCACGCTATTGTTTGAGAAAGATCCTCACCAAGCACAGGGTCAACGTGAACCCACTTGGTCTGGGCAAAGTTTTTCATATGATACTTGGGAGCAAGTGGGTGACACTCTGTTGAACGACCACATGTCATTTCAATATTCCTTGGATTAATGGATGACCTTGGATCGTCTTTGTGGAAGATATCATGGAAGTTTCCACCTTTGTTTGTATGACAGTCAAGACAGTCTGCTGCCCGCGTATCTGACCTGTCAAGATACAACATCTTTGAGTGCATTGTTTTTTCGTAAGAATCGACTGCCTCAAGTATCCTCTGCTTCAGGTATTTATTATGAATACCCTCCACTTCAATAGCTTCTTCCATTTTCTTCTCGTTCTCATGACAGCTTGCACAAAGTTCAACAATTTCCCAGCCGTCTCTCCTTGTCTTCACAAATTGAGAAACGTAGCCGTTTCTAATTACTGGAATGTCCATTCTGCTTGCCACGTGTGCAAGCCTATCAGCTGACCACTCCTTGTTCGTATGACAGAGATAACATCTGTCAAAACTTCCTTCAAGAGTCTCGAATTTCTTGATGTCAACAAGAAGTCTGTTGGTGTGACAGTACTGGCAGTTTGGATAAAGATCCGGAGCCTTTTTGTAATTTTTACCGTGCACACTCTCTTCCCACGTCTTATAGACGGCAGCATGGGAAAACGGCCTTTTCGTTGCCGGATCAATCACGTGACACTTTGCCGCACAGTTTACTTCTCTCACGACCGCCCTGTTGTGAGGATAAGACGTCGCCTTTGTGTGACACTCAGTACAGTGGATGTTTCTGTGAACTGAGTGAAGATACTTTGCATCGTTAATGCTGCAGTCCACAATTTCCTTCTCACCGTTTTCCTTTACCTCTACAACTGACAGCCCCTTAAGTCTGTGACAGTAGAGACATCCATCGTCTCCTATGTTCACATTTGCACGGGCTGTTCCACAGAGGGTTAGCATTCCCAACAAGAACATTATGAAAGCTCTCACTCCAGACCCCCTACACTATAAGTTTCTTGTTTCCTTCTCATTGAGACACTCCCTGGGCATGACACGCCCTACAGCTTGCCACACCCGGTTTTAAGAATTTCTGAGAGATCACCTCTGCCCTTTTCACATCAGGAACGTGCATCTCCACGTTAAAGTGATGGCAGGGTAAACATCCGTACTTTGAAATCACAGCCATGTGTTCCCTGTGACTGAACCTGGCAAGCGTTAGCTCCTTTTCCGGTACGGTTACCTTTGGCTTAACCTCTTCAACCTTTTTCTCTACCCTGGGTTTCTCTTCCTCTGTTTTATTTTCCGTTACAGGTTTTTCCGTAACAGGTTTTGTCTGAACCGTACCACATGAAGCTGCAAAAAGAACCGCCGCTGATAAAAACAGTACTTTCCTCATCTCCACCCATCCTTATGCACATTTGTTTTTATGTGAAAGGTTATTGTAAACTTCACCCCTTTTTCCACCACCATCTATGTACAAACCTCCTATCCCACCATAAAACAAACATTCTGGAAGGTATGTTAGAAAAAATTACCACCCATGTCAAGCTAATTATCTATATGTAATTGTATAAATTTATCAATGTCTGCTTTAATGTAGTTGTCAGTGCCTCATTTTTTAACCTGACGTTTTCAAGAACCTCTTCATGGGTTGTATTCACACTTAAAGCATCATTAGCAACCACAGCTACTGCACCAACTTTCATACCGTAAAACCGCGCCGCAATAATTTCCGGAACTGTTGACATACTAACGACATCCACTCCCAACATTGAAAGCATTCTTATCTCGGCAAACGTCTCATAGTTGGGTCCATGCATTGCAGCAAGCACTCCGCTCATAGCAGACACTTTAGACTTAAAAGCACAGTCTAAAAAAGCATCAATAAACTGTCTATCGTAGGCAAACTTTAAATCTACAAAAACATCGCTCCCATACGTTTTTATCAATCCTGTGAGAGGGTTCTTGCCTATAAGGTTTATATGATCCTCAACGACAACAAGATGAGAAGCGGCAGCTCGTCTCGAAACAGCCCCCGCAGCACACGTGGCTATGAAAAACTTACAGCCAAGCAGATGGGACAGGCGGGGAATAGCTCTAATCTCTTCATCGCTCCTTCCCTCATAATAGTGAAACCGCCCTGAAAAAACCAAAGCAGAAATAACACCTATGTTAACCAGCTTAAGGATTCCTCTGTGACCCGGGACGGAGGGAACGGGCATTTCAGGAATCTCATTGTAAGGTATCTCAAAAGAAACATCCCCTATTTCGACACCCGAACCAAGAACAATAGCAACGTCAAAAGCTTCTGTCCCGGAAAGTTCTTTAATGTAATCTGCTGCCCTTTTCACCAATTTCCCTCATAAAAGGTGTTTTAATCATTATACACACAAAAACCTTATCAAGGGAATTTTATAAAAAAAACAGAATTTTATCAACACCAGACAATTATCATTACCCGTTATATCTAAAATCAATTTTACAAAAATTTGCAAGCAGGTTATAATTAATAATAAATCTTATTTTTACCACGGGAGATACCTCTATGGAGAACCGCAAAAATAAGAGACAGACAAAACAAAAGATTGTTATATATCAAACAGTTATGTCATCCAAAGACCACCCGACGGCCGAGCAGGTTTACGAGAGAGCAAAGAAAGAACTTAAAACCATCAGCCTTGCCACCGTTTACAGAGTTTTGAAAGAACTGGTAAGGGAAGGAAAAATCGGTGAAATCGTCGTTAACAAACAGTCTCGTTATGACTACAAGACTGAATATCATCACCATTTTGTCTGCACTTACTGCGGTAGAATATTTGACATCGATATCCCTATATGCGACATGGCAAGAAAGTTCGTAGAGGAACCAGGCCACATCATAGAAAATGCGCAGCATACATTCTTTGGAAAGTGTAAGATCTGCGCCCGGAAAGAAAAAGATAAAACCGGCATTCCACCTTCCACACCTTAACAACCTTCAAAAGTTAATATCAAAACAGATCGTCTTTATTTCCGTCATCTCTTCAATGGCAAAAAGCGGACCTTCCCGTCCAATTCCGCTCTCTTTTACCCCACCGTAAGGCATCTGATCAACCCTAAATGTTGGAATTTCATTTACCATTATTCCGCCAGCTTCAACTTCTTCAGAAAACTTAAACGCCGCCCTTAAATCATCTGTAAATATACCTGCCTGAAGACCGTATCTTGAAAGATTAACCTTTTCTATCGCCTCATCAACACTTTTTACTCTGTTCACCACTATAACCGGACCGAAAACCTCACCGATAAATAACCTTACATCCTCAGGAACATTAATAACTATAGTCGGTTCTATAACTGTATCGGAAAGCCTTTTACCACCGCAAACAACTTTGGCACCAGCAGATACTGCCTCTTCAATCCATTCCATTATTCTATCTGCCGCTTGAACATCTATAACAGACCCCATATCGGTAGTCTCTTCAAGCGGATTACCAATCTTCAAGGTCTTTGTAAATTCAACAGCCCTGTTAATAAAATCATCAAAGAGAGAATCATGAACAAACACTCTCTGAACAGATATACAGACCTGACCTGCAAGGGCAAATCCGCCACGACAGATCTTTTCAGATACAAAATCAAGCCTTACCAATTGGTCTTTGTCAACATAAACCCCCGCATTTGAACCAAGCTCCATCGCATACTTTTTCAAACCGCCTCGAGACATTATTATTTTTCCAGTTTCAACGCTTCCCGTAAAAGTTATCATCCTTACCCTTTCATCCCTCACAAGAGCATCACCAACTTTCTCACCGTAACCTGTAATCACATTTACAGCTTCAGGTGGAAATCCTGCTTCTATCAAAATTTCTGCAAGCTTTATAACAACAAGAGATGTATTCTCGGAAGGTTTTATAACAACGCTATTACCTGCAGCAAGTGCAGGACCAACTTTGTGACAGGTAAGGTTAAGAGGGAAGTTGAAAGGTGTAATACAGCCGATAACACCAAGAGGAACTCTCCTGTAAAAACCGACCTTTCCTCTTATTCCCGGTGCTGCATCAAAATTCACTTCTTCACCAGTTATCCTTTTCGCCTCTTCCGCTGATAGAGTCAAAGTATTAACTGCCCTGCCAACCTCCCCCATTGACTCTCTTATTGTTTTTCCAACCTCTTTTGTAAGAAGTTCCGCAATCTCATAACTCCTGTTTGAAAGTATCCTTGCCGCCTTCGAAAGAATAGAGTACCTATCGTAAGCGGTAAGTTCTTTCATCTTCTCAAAACCTTTAATGGCGGCATCAACAGCTCTTCTCGCATCCTCTTCATCGCCGTCAGGAATAGTTCCGACAACAGAATTATCGTAAGGGAACAGTATTTCTATTTCTTTATCTTTAAATATCTTCTCACCACCTATCAACATGTAACCTTTCATTGCAACCTCCCTTTACTCAAGCGACTCTATGCGGTTCCCGCCACGATTCTTAGCAAGATAAAGAGCTTCGTCAAGTCTCCGCAAAAGTTCATCCATAGTATCATCATTCTTTAAAGATGTAACACCCATGCTTACTGTAATTTTACCACCTATTTTGGCAAAAATGCCATCCATTACTCTTTTCAACTTCTCTGCAAGTTTAATGGCCCCGTATATATCAGTATGGGGCGCAAAAATGACAAACTCATCATCACCCCATCTCACAATGATATCTGCACCTCTCACATTTTTTTCAATTGTCTTCACTATCTGTCTTAAAAAAGTGTTTCCAACTTCGTAACCAAAGGTTTTATTAACTTCTCTAAAATTATCTATATCAAACATTATCAATGATACTGGAATACCGTACCTTTTTGACCGGGGAATCTCTTTTTCAAGATTTTCAAGAAACCGTGCACGAGAAACTGCTCCGGTAAGCTCATCTTTGGATGTTAACCATTTTAAAAGAAATTGCTGTTTCTCCATAACCTTAGCATATAGAAATCCCCCAGCTATCATAAAAAGGTAAAATATTAGCATCTCCTGAAGAAAGTAGAGCTCATTGCCGGAGAACTGCCTGCGAAAAAGAAAATCAACAATAAAAACAACTATTCCAAAGAAAAAAGAGAGAAAAAGCGCCGTTTCTGAAGGAAACAGAATAAAAGCAAGGGCCGGGAAAAGGGCGAACCACATATACATAAACGGAACATTTTGAAAAATAACGCCCAAAAGTATGACGGCAACTGCAAACATTAAAGTAAGCTTTGAATATCCATACTTTCCTATTTTATAGAGAAAAAAACCAAAAAGGAGTATTAACTCTGCTATTAGAGAAGCTTCTACGATAACGTACTTTCCAAAGATGTAGTTTCTCAAAGCGCCAAATACCGGTACAGTCAATATGCCTGCCAGCAGGAGATAATAGAATATCGCCTGCCTCAACCCTTCAAGATCAGTTGTGTCTGTCAAACAACAAGCCCGTTTCAAACCTGCAACATTCATTCCTCAAATCCCCCTCAAAACTCTTAAAAATCCATTTAAGATTCCTTACCGACTATACAAACACAAAAAGATTTTAACAAAAATTTCTTTAATCGTTAGCAAGTACAAAGCAGAAAAATTTAAGGTGCCACTTCTACTCTATTTCTTCCCTCTCTTTTGGCCTTGTAAAGCACTTTATCCACCTTTTTTAATAAATCATCTATTGTGTCATTCTTCTCAAGCTGGGCTACACCGAAGCTAACGGTAACCTTTCCTACCTCATCAAAGTTGGCTTTCTCTATATTCTGTCTTATTTTTTCCGCTAAAACAGCCGCACCTTCTTTTTTTGTATTTGGTAAAAATATAATAAACTCTTCTCCGCCCCATCTGACCAGCGTATCTACCTTTCTTATACTATCTTTTACTATTTTAGCTATCTTTTTAAGAACTCTATCGCCGGCATCGTGACCGTAGGTGTCGTTCACCTTTTTAAAGTGGTCTATGTCAAACATAATAAGCGAAATGGGATAGTTGTAACGCCTTGCCCTTTCAAACTCACTCTCAAAATCTTCAAGAAATTTCCACCTGTTATAAGCCCCTGTGAGCATATCTTTCGTTGCGAGTCTTTGTAAAATCAACTCATGTTCTTCAAGAATCTTTGAGTAAAGATAACCGCCAAAAACCATAAAACAGTAGAAAATCAAAACTTCCTGCACATAGTAAAACTTTAGCCAGAAAGCACGGCCGTGGAGAACAAACTCAATAAAAACTATGGCAGCTCCAAAAATAATAGAAGCCCCGAGGGCTATACCGGCAGGGAATAGAACGAACGCAACGGCAGGGAAGAGCGCAAACCACATGTAGTTGTAGTGTACATCCTGAACAAGTATGCCCACAAGAATCGTAAAAACGCCCGTAATAACAAAGGCTCTTGAAAAGGCAAAATTCTTAAGTTTAAAAAATATATAGGCAACAAACAGCAAAAGTTCCGCCACCACGGAAAAAAGTGCTATCTTGGTTTGACCAAGCAATATATTGCGCAAAACTGCAACAAAAGGAATCGATACAAGTCCTATAACAATCGTGTACTTTAAAATCGTAAGTCGATAGGGCGTAAAATCTTCTCCTTCTTTTGAAGCGTTGACAAAAACGGAATACTGTATATCTCTGAAGCTGTTTTTAAAATCCATTGAAACCTCTCAACCGCAACATCAAAACCAGGTTTTCCAATCTTCACCTATCATGCCTTTTATCCTGTACCTCTTCATCGTGTCCTTACAGGGACACTTCCTGTCTTTTGAATATAGAACTTCCAAAAGAGAAAGCATAATTTCCGGAAAGCGGCTCACTGCTTCATCAACTACCTTCTTCTGTTCTTCGGGAAGCATACCCTCAAAAAGAATTCCTGCTTTAAACTCATAAGGTTTTATTCCCTCCGCATAATTAGTAACATAACAGACCGCACCGTAACACATCTCTAATTCTTTAGCCAGAAAAACTTCTGGAACAAGGGTCATACCTACAAGATCACCACCAAGCTTTCTATACATCCTTATTTCTGCCGGCGTTTCAAGACGTGGACCCTCAGTACACACGTACGTCCCGCCAGGATGAAAATCATAACCCATCTTGGTTAGCACTTCCTTAAGAGCAGCCCTTATCTCGGGGCAGAAAACAGGATTCTGTCTCACAAAACCGAGGCCCTTATTTTCAAAAAATGTATAATCTCTCTTCTTCGTAAAGTCTATTAAATCATCTGGAATTACATAATCACCCGGCTTAAATTCTTCTCTCATTGAACCAGGACCTGTCCAGGCAACGATCCGCTCGGCGCCACATTCTTTTGCTGCATAGATGTTGGCACGATAATTAACAAATGGAGCAGTAACCTCGTAATCTTTTTCCCCGTGGCGGGAGAGAAAGAGAAATTCAAAACCGGCCAATGACTTTATTTTATAAACAGGATTGGAAAGTCCAAAGGGTGTCTCTATCCGCTTCTTCCACAACACCTTACCAAAACGTTCTTTATCTAAAAAATAGGCACCACTTCCACCAAGAATCAGTATCATAAAGTTACCCCCTGTTACGCAATATCCTTGGAGGATTAATTCTGTGAAGTCTAAATCTCTCTGAAGCAAGTTCCTTAACCCAATCAATCTCCTTAAATTTCTGAACAAATGGATCTATTGAAATTCCACCGCGGGGATTAAACTCACCGTACACCTCTATGTAATAAGGTTCAAGTAGCCTGAAAAGGTCCTCTGCTATCCTGTTTACGGTATCTTCATGGAAATCTTTTGCGTTTCTGTATGAAAAAAGGTAGAGCTTCAAAGATTTACTTTCTACAAGCCACTTATCAGGAATGTACTGAATGTAAATAGTTGCAAAATCCGGTTGACCTGTTATGGGACAGAGTGCTGTAAATTCAGGACAGTTGAAAGAGACCCAGTATATGTTGTTAGGGAACCTGTTGGGAAATTTTTCAAGAACTTCCGGTTTGTAATCAAAAACATATTCAGTTTTTTTTCCAAGAGAACTCACCGTTCCAAAATCCTCTCTCATAATTGACCTCTTTTAAAAAAGTTCTGCATATACACCCAATCTACAAAATTTTAACATTTAATACATTTACGAAAAAAAGCACCTTTCACGAGTCAAACATAAGTTATAAAATTTTAATCATGATGAAGATAGGAATCATATCTGATATACACGCAAATTTGCACGCCCTCGAAGCCGTGGCAAAGGACATGGATTTAGAGGGAATAGATGAGGTATGGTGCCTTGGAGACACGATAAATTATGGAGCCTTCCCTAACGAATGCTGCCAATGGGTTATTGAAAATGTTTCCTCTTACATACTGGGCAACCACGAACTAATGCTTCTCGGGCTCGCATCCGTAGAAAATAGATATGTAAACGCATGTTTGAAATGGACAAAACAGGTAATAAGAGAAGATTACATAGAATACTTTGCTACTAAGAGTGTAATAAAAATTTTCGATGACGTAACCCTTGTACACGATAACCCCTTGTCCCCGGGGAGCATGCGGTATATTTTAACAAGAGGCGAAGCCGAAGAAGTACTCTTAAAATCCACCGCTCATGTATGTTTCTTCGGACACACTCACATTCCCATAGGATACCGTCTTTCAACTGTCGGTGCAGAGATTATCAAAACTCCAGTTTACACGATAGACTCCAGAAAACATTTGATCAACCCTGGAAGCGTGGGACAACCGAGAGACGGCATGCCTCTTGCTTCATATATAGTGCTTCAAGATAACACCCTCAGGCTAAAAAGAATCAAATATGATGTAAAAGGAGCAGCAAAAGCAATAATAGAGGCAAACCTGCCAATAATTATGGCCGCAAGACTTCTGGAAGGAGTATAAAAATCCTTAGAATTTAAGTTATAATATTACGCAATACATAAATACCATTAAAACTCATAAGATTTCAGAGGTAAAAAAATATGGAAGATGCAAAAGCAAAAGTTTTAAAAGAAGCCCTTAAACAAATTAAGAAAGATTATGGCGAAGGCGCCATAATGTTCTTGGGTGAAAAACCAAGCGAAAAAATACCATCAATAAGCACCGGCTCCATAAGTATAGATTATGCAACCGGTATAGGTGGTGTTCCAAGAGGAAGAATAACAGAAATCTATGGACCGGAATCATCCGGAAAAACAACCCTTGCACTTCACGTAATAGCAAACGCTCAAAAACAGGGAGGAATTGCTGCTTTCATAGATGCGGAACATGCTCTTGACCCTCTATATGCAAAAAAACTCGGAATAAACCTTGATGAACTTCTTATTTCTCAACCTGATAGCGGAGAGCAGGCCCTTGAAATAGCGGAAACTCTCGTCAGGAGCGGTGCCGTTGACGTAATAGTTATAGACTCCGTTGCCGCTCTTGTCCCTGAAGCAGAACTTAAAGGCGATATGGGTGACTCTCACGTAGGATTACAGGCAAGGCTCATGAGTCAAGCTTTAAGAAAACTCACAGCCGCAACCAACAAAAGTAACGCCGCCTTAATCTTCATAAATCAGGTAAGAGAAAAAATTGGAGGAACAAATTACGGACCCAATGAAACTACGACCGGCGGAAGAGCGCTAAAATTCTACTCTTCACTCAGAATAGAAGTTAGAAACGCAGGCGCTATAAAGGGAAAAAATGACGAACGGCTCGGCCATTCCGCACGGGTAAAGATAGTAAAAAATAAATTGGCTCCACCTTTTAGAGAGGCTTTTGTTGATATCTACTACGGGGAAGGCATTTCAAGGTGGGCTGAACTCATTATTCTTGGCGAGAAATTAGGGTTCATTAAGAAAAGCGGTTCCTGGTACTCCTACGGCAACATAAGACTCGGGCAGGGTAAAGAAAATGCAAGAAAATATCTAAAAGAACATCCGGAAGTGGCAGAGGAGATCGAAACCAAGATAAAGGAGAAGCTCTATGGCAACTCTGAATGAGATACTCGAAAAAGCCCTTGCCCTGGGGGCATCAGACATCCATTTGAGAATGAAAATGGTGCCGATATTTCGCATACAGGGGAAGCTCGTGAAAACGAATTTCCCGCCTTTAACAGGTGCTGAAATATTTGAATTTGTAAAGACAATTCTTCCAATAGAGAAAAAGAAAGAAATACCTATTCTGAAAAATTACGACACTTCGTACAGTATTCCCGGAGTCGGAAGGTTCAGGGTTAACATTTTCAAGCAGAGAAATACCTTTGCAATAGTTATGAGAGCAATTCCCACCAAAATTCCCACTATTGAGGAGTTGAACCTTCCAGAAATAATAAAAAAAATAGCTCTTGAGCACAGAGGACTTGTTCTCGTGACAGGAACGACAGGTTCAGGTAAATCAACCACTTTAGCTGCAATGCTCAATGAACTTAACCATAAAGATTCAAGGGTCGTAATAACGATAGAAGACCCTATAGAATATCTTCATAGAGACATAAAATCCATCTTTTACCAGAGAGAAGTCGGCGTTGATGCAGAGGACTTTTTCTCAGCACTGAAAGCCGCCCTTCGTGAAGACCCTGACGTTATCCTCGTAGGTGAAATGAGGGATCCGGAAACCGTTAGAACTGCTCTTGACGCAGCAGAAACCGGACACCTCGTATTTTCAACACTCCACACACTTGATGCCAAAGAAACCATCTACCGTATCGTCTCCTTTTTCCCTCCATATCACCAACAGGCAATCAGATATCAGCTTGCCTCTGTTCTAAAGGCAACAATTTCTCAACGACTCTTACCTAAAGCTGACGGAAAAGGAAGGGTTCCCGCCGTGGAGGTTATGATAACAACGGAAGCAATAAAGGAAAGAATCTTAAATCCTGAACTTACAGAGGAAATTCCAAACTTTATCGAAAAAGGTAGAGAAACTTATGGCTCTCAAACGTTTGACCAATCACTCTATCAACTGTGGAAAAACGGACTTATCACAAGAGAAGATGCTCTCAAATATGCAACAAGACCAGACGACCTTAAACTCAGAATGGAAGGAATCACTTCAGGTGAACTCAAAATTTAAGAAAGCCTTAACCTACGCTCTCCGGCTACTCAGCCGGAGGGACTACACTGAAAGAGAAATACTTTTCAAAATAAAGCAGCGTTTCCCCGAAGTTAATTCTGAAGAAGTAATAAAGCATTTAAAAGAAAACGGTTACCTTTCCGACTACAGAGTCGGCTTCAACTACGCCATATCAAAAATGGAAAAAGGATGGGGAAAACGAAAAATCCGGTTTCACATGGTTCAAAAAGGCATAACCGAAGAGATTGCAGACAGAATACTCATGGAAATAGAATTTGATTACTCTTTCATTAAAAAAACCCTGAGAAAGCGATTCGGGGATAACCTCCATACAAAAAGAGAAAAAGTGACGCGCTTTCTCCAGCAGAGAGGATTCTCCTACACTGAAATCCACAATCTAATCTCTGGTAAAATATAGCCCGATTTTTACCCGAACAACTATAGTTTTGAGAGAGGAAACCATGACCGGTAAAGAAATAAGGGAAGCTTTCCTGTCATACTTTGAAAGCAAAGGACACACAAGAGTTAAAAGTTCTTCACTAATACCTGCAAACGACCCAACCCTGCTATTCACAAACGCAGGCATGGTGCAGTTCAAAGACTACTTCTTGGGGAAAGAGAAACCGCCTTTTAAAAGGGCAACCTCCTGCCAGAAATGTATGAGGGCGGGAGGAAAGCATAATGACCTTGAAAATGTTGGAAGAACAGGAAGACATCACACATTTTTCGAAATGCTCGGAAACTTCTCGTTTGGTGACTATTTCAAAAGAGAGGCAATAGAATTTGCCTGGGAACTTGTAACCGAAGTTTTTAAACTACCAGAAGAAAAACTGTATGTTTCCGTTTACGAGAAGGACGACGAAGCATTTGAAATATGGAACAAGGTAATAGGAATACCTGAACAGAAAATCTACCGCCTCGGTGAAAAAGACAACTTCTGGGCAATGGGTGATACAGGACCCTGCGGACCGTGTAGCGAAATCTACTTCGACCGAGGAGAAGAGTTTGCCTGCGGGGAAACCTGCGGCATAGGAAAATGCGACTGTGACAGATTCCTTGAAATATGGAATCTCGTCTTCATGCAGTATGAAAGGGATGAAAACGGCAAACTTACACCCCTTGCAAAACCTTCAATAGACACGGGGATGGGACTTGAAAGAATTGCATCCGTTTTACAAAACGTTCCTTCAAACTACGAAACCGACCTCCTCTTCCCGATAGTCAAGTGGGCCTCGGAGATGGCAGACATCCCTTACGGAAAAGAGGAGAAGAGCGACATATCAATGAGAGTCATTGCAGACCATTTAAGGGCAATGACCTTTCTCATAGCAGATGGATGTTTGCCATCAAATGAAGGGAGAGGTTACGTCTTAAGAAGAATTATAAGAAGAGCATCAAGACACGGAAGACTCCTCGGGATAAATCGCCCTTTTCTGTTTAAAGGGGTGAATGCAGTTATTGAAATAATGGGTGATGTTTATCCTGAAATTGTTGAAAACGAAAACCTTATTAAACAAATCATAGAAAAAGAGGAAGAACGGTTCTCAAGAACACTTGAAAAAGGGCTTGAACTTCTCCAGGAAGTTGTTGATAAAATTAAGGAAAAGGGCGCGGGAACCATTCCCGGTGAAGAAATTTTCCGACTCTATGACACATACGGATTCCCCCTCGATTTAATACTTGAAGTTGCAAACGACGAAAGACTCGAAGCGGACGTTGAAGGATTTGAAAAACTGCTGAAAGAACAAAAGGAAAGAGCAAGAAAAGCGTGGAAAGGAGGCATTCAAAAAGTTGTCTCACCTCAAATAATCGAGCTCTCAGAAAAATATCCTTCCACATTCAGGGGATACGAAAAACTCGAAACAACGACAAAAGTAACCGGCATTCTTAAAGGTGAAACTTTAGCAGATGAACTGAAAGAAGGCGAAGAGGGTATAGTTTTTCTTGAGGAAACCCCATTCTATCCTGAAAAGGGTGGCCAGGTAGGCGATACGGGTTTCATAGAAAGCTCTAACTGTAAATGTCGCGTTCTGGACACCCAGAACGTAACCGAAAATTTGATAGGACACAAAGTAAAAGTAGAAAAAGGTAATATAAAAACCGGTGAAGTTGTAAAGGCGGCAGTCGATAAAGAACGCAGGGAAGCCATAAAAAGAGCCCACACGGCAACTCATCTTTTACATAAAGCTTTAAGGGAAGTTCTCGGAAACCACGTAAAACAGGCAGGTTCTCTTGTCCTTCCAGATAGACTGAGGTTTGACTTTACACACTTTGACTCGGTAAAAGATGAAGAACTGAAAGAGATAGAAAAACTCATCTTTAGCTGGATTATAGACAACCTTCCCGTAGTTACGGAAGAGATGCCATACGACAAGGCGCTTGAAAGAGGCGCAATGGCACTTTTTGGTGAAAAGTACGGCGATGTTGTAAGGGTCGTAAGCGTAGGCGATGTAAGTGTAGAACTGTGCGGCGGAACGCATGTCGAAAGAAGCGGCGATATCGGCATGTTTATCACCCTTTCTGAATCTTCCGTATCATCTGGAACAAGACGTATAGAGGCAGTTACCGGCTTTAAAGCCTGGGAAAAGGAAAGGGAAGAAAGAAACATCATAAACAGACTCAAAGCGACCCTCCAATCAAAAGAGGAAAAGATACCCCAAAGAGTGGAAAAACTTAAAGAAGAACTTAAAGAGAAAGAAAAAGAAATTGAGAGATTGCGTAAAAAACTCGCCACAGCAGGGATAGATGAAATCGTATCTTCAGCACCGGTTATAAACGGGATAAAAGTCGTAACGGCAAGAATTGACGGATATACAGGTAAAGAACTTGTCGAAATTGCAGACGTAATAAGGAATAAAGCAGGAACATCAGCCGTTATGTTAATATCCCAGAAAGATGGGAAAAATAGTCTCTTAATCGCACTAACAAAAGATTTAACGGACAGGTTTAAAGCTGGAAACATTATGAGAGAGATAGCTCCCATTCTTAAAGGAAAAGGTGGTGGAAGACCTGACATGGCTCAAGGGTCAGCCCAGGACATCTCAAAACTAAACGAAGCTTTTGAAACATTTAAGAAGATCTTTGAATAATCATGGAAAAACCTGATGTTCTGTTAACGATAGCCGGCTTTGACCCAACCGGGGGAGCCGGCATATTAAGAGACATATCAACATTCAGACACTTTGGATTTTACGGAACTGCCGTAATCACAGCAAACACATCTCAAAACACAAAAGGCGTTACAGACGTTCTATTCCAGCCTCCAGAGCTTATAAAAAAACAGATAAAAGCCGTTGATGAAGACTTTTCAATTGCAGGAATAAAGATAGGACTCCCCCATTACGATAAAACTCTAAATACCTGGATAGCCGAATTTATTACAGAAAAGAAAATACCAGCAGTTTTTGATCCTGTTTTAAAACCAACACTTGGAAAGGCTTTTGTGAAAAAGATAGAAACAATTGAGCCTCTGATGAAAGCTTCAACGGTAATAACACCAAACTATTCAGAATACCAGAAACTCAGGGGATACCTGAAAAGTTTTCGGGGAAGCATAGTCGTAAAGGGAATTTTTGAAAACAATACGGTAAAAGACATTCTTATACAAAACGGAAAAAAAACGGAAATCATATCCCATACATTAAGAAGCGGAGAAGAAGTAAGAGGAACAGGATGCGCCTTCTCATCAGCCCTGCTTGCTCTGATAATAAAGAAAGATTTAAAAACAGCGTTCAGAGAAGCATCTCAATTCTTACAGGATTTTAGAAAAAAGGCTCTATCTTTAGAAAGCAGGAAGCAGAAAATAAATCTTGATATCCTTTAAGTGGCGGGGACGACGGGACTCGAACCCGCGACCTCCGGCGTGACAGGCCGGCGTTCTAACCAGAACTGAACTACGTCCCCGAAGGAAGGAAATGGTGGGCGGAACAGGGATCGAACCTGTGACCCCCAGCTTGTAAGGCTGGTGCTCTCCCAGCTGAGCTATCCGCCCGAATTGACGATAAACAAATATAGGATAATTTCCGAAGGTGTCAACTACCAACACCTCTTTTTTCCGCAAAATCACCATCTTTTAGCACTTCATCTATTAAAGGGAAAACCTTTTCAGGTGTAAGGTCCCTCATGCATTTAAAATGTCCCTCACGACATCTTTTCCCACCATGAATTCCACAGGGCCTGCAGTAAAGAGGAATTTCAGCCACCTTAGCCTTTTCACCAAGAGGATAAAATCCAAACTCTTTAACAGTAGGACCAAACATCGTAACAACAGGCTTTTTAAACGCAGAAGCAAAGTGGGTCGGAGACGAATCGTTTGTGATAACTACACTGCTTCCGGCAATAAGCGCCATCAATTCTCTCAAATTCGTTTTTCCGGCGGTGTTCACAGCAAAAGGAATCTGTCTGAAAACCTTCTCAGCAACAGGAATATCAGCGGCACTACCGACAATGACAGGAACAAGTCCCCTTTCTTCAATCAAATATTTTCCAACAGAAGCAAAGTATTCCGGAAGCCACCTCTTTGTAGGCCAGACGGAACCGGGAGATATTACGGCAAAGGGAAATTCCAGAGAAAACTTTTCCCTGACCTTTCCAACCTCGTCTTTCGAAACGAAAAGCTCCGGCTGAAGATCAACCCTGGCAGCTTTATTAACGGCAAGGAGGAGCTGTATATTTCTCTCCACCTCGTGAACATTCCGTCTATACTTAACGCGCCTGGTGTAGAGAAACGAAAAACCAGCCGTATCAAAACCAACTCTTAAAGGTATTCCACTTAAAAAGAGCAAAGTGGCCGTTCTATGAGAGCGGTGAGGTGAGAAAACGGCATCAAATTTTATACTTTTCAGTTTAGAGGCAAAACCCCTGATCCCCTTTTTATCATAAGGAATAACCCCTTTAAGATACTGAAACCCTTCATATATCGCCTCATATCCTTTCTTACACACCAAAAACACTTCAGCTTCTGAATAAGTTTTTGCAACGGACTTAATAAGAGACGATACAAGAACAAGGTCACCGATAAACGCTGTCTGAAAAATAAGTATCCGCTTCATATACTTCCTCAACCTGCATGTTTCAAAGTCGATTATACACAAAGAAGAATTCTTTAGTAACAATATAAATAAAAACAGATATAAAGTAACTTGCATTTTTGTAAAAAATTTTACATAATTTTTACATGACTTTAACTTTTCTTTTACATCTATGGAGGTGACACATGGGGTTCCGAAAACTCCTTGTAGCCGTGGACAATTTCTCCGCTTCATTCGGTGCATTTAAAAAAGCGGTGGAAATTGCACGGGAAGAGAAAATCCCGCTTACAGTTGTGAATGTTGAAGAGGCAATTCCTCTCCTTCCAGCGGAAAAGATGCTTGAAGCACCGCCAGACCACTTTGTAACGGATGATCCCTTAAAACTGGCAGAAATCTACGCCAGAAAACACGGCATAGAAGTAAAAACTGTCAAGAAAACAGGTCCAATAGCCGGAGGAATTTTAGAAACAGCTGAGGAAGAGGATGCAGACCTTATAATCCTTGGCGATTCCGGTATTAAAGGCATGGAAAAACTATACCTGGGAAGCATTGCTCAAGCAGTAGTTGAAAATTCTAAAAGACCTGTTCTCATCGTAAGAAAGGGGTGGATGAACATTGAGGACATACTGAGCCTTGCAAAAAGTCTTGGTAAAGAGGAAAGAAAAGAGGAAATTCCCTGTAAATATGACCCTGCTCTTGTTAAAGAGAATTTTAAATCAATGGGAACGCTCTTTTTCATCCTCTGCGTTATCTACTTTTTTGCAGCCATAATAACATCAAAACCGTTTAAAAACATCGCCGCTCTTGAGATTGCAGGACTTCCATTCGGAATATGGTCAGGCATATTTCTTGTAATTTCCGGAATCATATTAACCCGAATATACATAAACAAACAAATTGGAGGTGAGACACAATGACATATCCAATAGCATTCATAATAGTAGCTATAAGTGTCCTTGTCTCCATATACGTAAGCTTCTATTTCAGAAAACACACAAGGACATCAAGCTCGTTTTTTGTAGCTGGTGGGGAAATTCCCTGGAAAATCAACGGAATGGCAATGTTCGGCGACTACTGCAGTGCTGCAAGCTTCCTTGGTGTCGCCGGCGCCATAGCTATAATGGGAATAGATGGGTGGTGGCTCGCCCTGGGATTCTTCGCTACATGGATGGCAGTTCTGTTCCTCGTTGCAGGACCCCTTAAAAATGCAGGTAAATTCACCGTTGCAGATGTCATAGGAACACGTTTCGGTCAGGATAAAAACATAAGAACTATTTCAATGATAATAACACTTGTTCTCTCAGCTTTATATCTTGTGCCCCAGATAGTCGGAGCAGGACACCTTTTCAGACTCCTTTTAGGCTGGGAATATCTAACCACCGTTATCGTATCCGGCGTTTTAATAACAGTTTTAGTTGTTCTTGGTGGAATGAAAGGAACAACATTCAACCAGGCTATCCAGGGTGTCGTTCTCCTTGGTGCAATGCTACTCCTGCTGATTGCAGCATCTGTCATGTTCTTTAAAGGAAATCCCTTCGGAATTGTTAAAGCAGCAAAAGAGATAGTGCCGCCAGTTGTTGCCGCAAAACAGGCACCGGAGCTTGTTAAAAATGCAAGCAATGCCCACGAAGCCATAAAAACTGTAAGAGCTGCCCTTTCCGGCGCACCTTCAGGATTAACGCCCGGCGTTGGACTTAGAGATTTCTGGAACCATTTGAGTCTTATTCTCGGACTTTTCTTCGGGGTTCTCGGACTTCCGCATATTCTCATCAGATTTTACACCGTTAAAAGTGCAAAAGCTGCCCAACGAAGCATCGAATTCACCATATGGGGACTCGCAATCTTCTACACTGCTGTTCTCTTTGTGGGACTTGCAATCATGTACATCCTGTATCCAGACCTTGTAACCTTAGTTGCAACCGGAAAAAAAGGGATAGCAACAAACATGGCAGTTCCAATGCTTGGTCAGAAATTAGGCGGTGAACTGTTCTTAGGACTTATAGCGGCCGGTGCCTTAGCAGCAATGCTCAGTACCTGTACAGGACTTCTCATCACCGCTACAACAAGCATTGCCCACGACCTTTACGCCTCCATACTCAGGCCCGACAGCACGGACGAACAGAGGGTCTCTTTTGCTAAAAAAGCGGTATTTATTCTCTCTGGAATATCCCTCCTGCTTGCAATATGGCTTAAAAACCAAAACGTCGGGATGTTAGTGGGAATGAGCTTTGGAATTGCAGCAAGTACATTTGCACCTGCCCTTGTTCTTACCGTATGGTGGAAAGGACTAACAAGACAGGGAATCATCGCTGGCATGTGGGTCGGTCTTGCAGTTTCCCTTCTGTTCACGTTCGCAAGATTTTTTAAATTAAAAACTTTCTTGGGACTTCCCGTTCTCGTCAATCCTGCCCTCTATAGCATTCCCGTTGCTCTACTTGTATTTATCATCGTGAGCCTCACCACAAAAGATAAAGGAAAAGTTGAAGAGTTTATGGCCATAGCCCACTGTAAAAAATAACTTTTTCGCTCCGGGCGTTGTCCCGGAGCTTTTCACCACATCCTGAATTTCCAATTTTCCTCTTCACTTTTGATATACTTTGTAGAAAGACTTTTTCAGGAGGATTCAATGGCTGTAAACCTTGAGTATATCTTTGACAACGATACTGTAGGATTAGGATGTTTTTCCTATCTGCCTGGAGAATTTGTCTGGGCGTGTACAAACGAATGTAACCTTGAGTGCAAACACTGCTCAATAGAATCAGGCCACGGCAGAAAATGGGCTGATGAACTCACAACTGAAGAAGCAAAATCCCTGATCATGGATATCTGGGAACATTTTGGTCCTGTTAAATTTGCAATAACCGGTGGTGAACCTCTACTCAGAGAAGATATCTACGACATCATAAAGTTTGCCTTTGAAAACACAAGAATGCAGCTTGTCATGGCTACAAACGGAACGCTTCTTAACAAAGAAAACATTAAAAAGCTCCTCGATGCCGGTATGTGGCGTGTTGGTGTTTCCATTGACGGCGTCGGTGAAAAACATGACGAAATCAGGGGACTTCAGGGCTGTTTTGAAACGGTGTATCAAAATCTCAAGCTTGCCAAGAAAATGGGATTGAGATTCCAGTTTCATACGACGGTCTCAAAACTTAACAAAGATGAAATTCCGGCAATCATAGACCTTGCTGAAGAACTGGGCACTTACAGAATATATTTCGTATTCTTAATAACAACAGGTAGAGGCAAAAACCTTCCCGATCTGACACCTGAAGAGGCAAAAGAGGTGTTTGAATACATCTATGAAAGGCAGAAAACGTCAAACGTATGGTTAAAACCTATCTGTGCTCCGTGTTATACAACATGGCTAAAAGATAAAATGACAGAAGAGTATAAAGCCGGAAAGATAAATGTATTTCCGAGGGTAAAGCCCATAGGATGCCCTGCTGGAATTACGAGATTCCATATACTTCCAAACGGTGACGTGTGGCCGTGCGCTTACGTTCCCATGAAGGTAGGAAACATAAGAGAGAAAAAACTCAGCCGTATAGCCATAGACACACCCGACTTTAAAGCAATAAAATTGGCAAGGGGCTTCAACCCTGATGTTTACGGTTTTGATGAAATCAAAAATCCTGCCAAACTTGAAGAGCTCAAAGAAGCATTTAAGAAAGAGTATGGATACGAGCCAGAGCTTGGCGGAATATGCAGAGATTGTGAGTATAAACAGGAATGCGGTGGATGCAGAGCAAGAGGTTATGCAAAAACGGGAAGTTTCCTCGGTGAAGATATAATGTGCCCTCTGAAAAACGTAGAGGAGAAGTGATTATATGTACGATTTGAAATTATCAATAACACGAGCCTGTAATCTCAAATGTAAGTACTGTCATTACATTACAAATGTTGACAAACACGTCCTTCCCGCCTCCTTCTGGAAGGACGTCCTTGACCAGTATAAGAATCTCGACCTTGAAAAATACGGTCTATTTGCCGACGGGAAAAAAGTGACGATAACAGGCGGTGAAGCGACCCTACATCCTGAATTCTGGGAAATCTTTGAATATGCCAAAAAACTTGGATTCTACGTTTCACTGCCTACAAACGGCACATACCTTACGGACGAACTGGTCAAAAAGTTCAAAGACTACGGTGCAGACGACATAATCATAGCCATAGATGGAAATAGGGAAAACCACGACTTCCTGAGAGGAAAAGGAAATTTTGACCTTGCAGTGAAAGGTGCTGAACTCGTTAAAAAATACGGTATACCACTTAGAATCACAACATGCATGTCAAAGTACAACTATAAAGACCTCCCTTTTGTAACGGAGCTGAGTCATCAGCTCGGCGCCGAAATCCTCATCATCTTCCACTACGTTGAACTTGGAAGAGGTGAAATCGAGCTACCTCATTCTGAAATGAGTCTTGATGAAATTGCCGAATCGATGAGAACTATATACGAACTCCAGTGCAAGTATAAAGATATTGCCCTCTGTACAACAACAATTCCCCACTACTGGGCCGTTCTTAAAAAAATGGAAGAAAAAGGCTCTTTCGTCCCGCCTTATTACTACAAGGTGTTCCCGGG
This sequence comes from Desulfurobacterium sp. TC5-1, assembly GCF_000421485.1. NCBI lineage: Bacteria > Pseudomonadati > Aquificota > Aquificia > Desulfurobacteriales > Desulfurobacteriaceae > Desulfurobacterium > Desulfurobacterium sp. TC5-1. The sequence continues at coordinate 92,328 of NZ_ATXC01000002.1, forward strand.
ATGCAGAGCCGTTAAAGATTTTGTTTATGTAACAAGCGACGGTTCAGTCTTCCCGTGTCCGTTAATACAGAAAGCCATAGGTAACCTTCAAAAAACAAAACTGCACAAAATCTTTGAAAGTGAAGGTGCTAAAATATACGCAGACAGAAACTACTTCAAAGAGTGCGTTTCCTGCAAATACAAAGAACTGTGCGGCGGATGTAAAGTAAGAGAAAATTCTCTCTGTCCAGAGCTCATAGAAAGAATAGAAGATATTTGCACAGACCTTTCCTGTTAATCTGGAGGATAAATGACCGTCCAACGAATTCTGATGTCTTCTTTCGTTGAAAATTCACCTTTCGTAGAAGAATTTTTTGGAAGGAAAAACATAAGTGTTTTGCTTTCAGGCTTTTTTGAAAAATTTGGCGCAAAATGTCCAACAGGTTCATTTAAAGACTACATAACAGGTTTAACTTTATACTTTCGTAGAAAGAAAGAGTTAGTTGTTGTATCTGCAGGTAACGTAGCAAGAGCATTCTTCTACAAAGCATCTGTCCTCAAAAGGCCCTTAACCATCGTTCTGCCTGAATATGCTTTAGAAGGACTAAAAATCTCCGTACCACCTTCAAAAACTGTAACAATATACGCAATAAAAGGCGAATACAATGACGCCATTGACTTCTCAAGAGAATTAGTGGCTAAAAATCCCGAAAAGTACGAGCACGAAGGGGGCCTTTCCAATGAATGGCGAATAAAAGGCCTCTACAGACTTTTCAGAAGACTTCCACAGTTTGATATCTACTTTCAGGCTGTATCCGGTGGCGTAGGTCCTATGAGCATATATGAAACAGCAAAAGCCACCAAGAAATCTTTGCCAAAACTTTTCCTATCACAAAACCTTCCATACGCACCTGTTCTTTCCGCCGTACAAGGAGAAAAGGTGCCTGAACCGGAAATTGCAGAAAAGATACTGGCAAAGGTTCTCAGTAATGCAAAAACAAACATTCCTCTACTGTCTAAATTGATACGAGAAAGCAACGGAAAAATTTACGGAATAACAAACGAAGAACTACTATCAGCGAAAAAGGCTTTCGAAGCGTTTACAGAGGACGAAATAGACTATTCCTGCGGTGTAACTGTTGCAAGCGTATTGAAAGCGATAAAAAATGGAGACGTAAAAGAAAACGAAAAGATCGTTGTTCACATAACGGGCGGTGGATACTCAAAAGTTAAAAAATATCCCCCCTACGAAGAACAGGTGATTCATATTTAAGCCGTGGTGCCCGGGGCGGGAATCGAACCCGCACGGCCTTGCGGCCCCGGGATTTTAAGTCCCGTGCGTCTGCCTATTCCGCCACCCGGGCAGGCGGATAAAGATGCAAGATTAAACTTTTATTGTAATTTTAGTGAGGGAAAATAAAAATGGTGCCGAGGGGCGGAATCGAACCGCCGACACGAGGATTTTCAGTCCTCTGCTCTACCGACTGAGCTACCTCGGCAACCATGTAGAAGGAAATATAAACTTTTTGCCCCTTCATGTCAACGGTAAAGAATAATACAAGCTTATAAATGGTGGTGTTGCTGCCGCCAGAGTCTATTTAACCGCACCCCCGATTACACAAAATTATACATATGACCGAATGCAATATTTTTAAATAATTTTTGATAAAATGAATTAGCGGCACTTACAAGGAACCGTTATAGGTTCGGCTACTCTTGACTTCACAATCTATCCGCTTTTAAAGGATGAAAACGGCAATGTGCTTATATACCTTGATTTTCCAGGCTTTAAAGGACCGCAAATTCTGATAAAGCAGTAATCCTGCAGGGGCTTTAAGCCCCCTGCATTCACCTCACAGAAAGGTTAAATATCGGCAGAATCGTTGCAAAAACGAAAAACGCCACAAAAACGGCAAGAACAAGCAACGTGGCCGGTTCAAGGAGTGTTATAAACCTATTTATCAGTTTTTCCGTTTCTTTCCTGTAAATTGAGCTTACAAGTGAAAGCATCTCTTCAAGTTCTCCCGTCTCTTCACCAATAACAACAAGCCGCACCGCTGCATCGGGAAGCGCTTTGCTTCTGCTCAAAAACTCAGACATCCGCTTACCTTCCCTTATCCACTCAGGAAGTTTTTTAAACTTTTCAACAATAATAGAGTTGCTTATTGTCTTGTTTGCCACCACTACGGCTTCATCAAGTGTCAAACCGCCTGAAAGGAGAATGGAGAGAGTACCTGCCCAGGAGCTGTAGATAGAAAAAAGTTGAATGTTTCTAAAAAGGGGAATTTTTAATTTCAATCTATCCATTCCCTGTCTTGTAAAGATTTTTTCCTTAAAGAGTAAAATTAAAATTCCAGCCGGAATCAAAAGCTTAAAAAGAAGGGATAGAACAGAAGAAAATCCCATAATAATCCTTGTCGATAGAGGAATTTCCTCGTTAAACTGGGTGTAAATTTTAACTATTTTTGGCACAGCAACTTTCATCACAACAATCATTGAGATGAAGCCTATAACAACAACGATAGCAGGATAGGTCAGGGCACCTTTTATCTTTTCTTTAAAATCAGTTTCCCTTTCCAAAAACTTTGAAGCTGAAATAAGAACTTTCCCCAGAGCTCCCGACTCTTCTCCTGCAAGCACCATCTCAACAACAAAATCAGGAAATATGCCTGCCTCTCTCATAGCTTCCCCAACAGACATACCTTCGGCAACTTTTGAACGGGATAAAAGAAAAACTTCTTCAAGCTCCGTCCCTCTAAACTGATTGGCAAGAATTTCAAAAACATCGGTTATGTGAATCCCCCTGTCAAAAAGGGTTCCCATTTCATATAGGATAAGTGAGATATCGGAATCGGAAATTTTCTTTCCCACGGAGAAAGAGAAACGCTTTCTCTTTACCTTCCCAGCTGGCACTATTTCAAAAGGAATCAATCCCTGCTTCTCGAGAATCTGCCTCAACTGCTCTTCTGAAAGAGCTTCTTCTTTTCCCTTTACCTCTTTTCCGCTTGAATCGTAAGCTTTATACTCAAAAACCGCCATAACTAATCCCTTGCCACCTGAAGAACTTCTTCTACTGTTGTTATTCCCGATAAAACCTTCTCCATTCCATCCTCAAGTAGCGTTCTCATACCTCTCTTTTTAGCAAGTTCCCTTATCTTTTCAGTATCTGAGGTCCTCGAAATGAGGGCCCTCATCTCCTCATCTATCTTCATAACCTGATATATGGCAATCCTGCCGCTGTAACCCGTGCCAAGACACCTTTCGCAGCCCTTTCCACGCTTCAATCTTACAACGTTAACATCCCCTAAAACACTGTGAATGGTTTTAAGTTCCTCTTCTGTTGGTTCATACTCAAAAGCACAGTGGGAACAAACCCTTCTTACAAGTCTCTGGGCAAGAACACACTCAAGGGAAGATGCAACAAGGAACGGTTCAACCCCCATGTCAGTTAAACGGGCAATAGAGGAAGGGGCATCATTCGTATGCAGGGTAGAAAAAACAAGATGCCCCGTCATGGAAGCCCGAACAGCTATCTCGGCAGTTTCAAGGTCTCTTATTTCTCCTATCATGATAACGTCGGGATCCTGCCTCAAGATGCTTCTCAAACCGGCAGCAAAGGTTAAACCTATCTTGGGATTAACCTGCACCTGATTTATCCCTTCCATCTGATACTCAACCGGATCCTCTACCGTCAGAATGTTTTTTTCCGGCGTCCATATTCTCTGGATGGCAGCATAAAGTGTTGTCGTCTTACCTGAACCGGTGGGACCTGTAACGAGGATAAGTCCATGAGGCTTTGTAATAACATCCTCAAATACAGCGTGGTCCCTGTCTGAAAATCCCAGCTCTTTCAGCGTAAGCAGCTTATGGGAACGGTCAAGAAGCCTTATAACGACTCTCTCTCCAAAAACGGTAGGCAGGGTTGAAACCCTCATATCTATCTGCTTTTTACCAATCCTCACCTTTATACGGCCGTCCTGTGGAAGTCGTTTCTCAGCCACATTGAGGCGGGAAATAACCTTTACCCTTGAAACAACTTTCGGATAACTTGAAAAGGGAATTCTCGTAACTTCATGAAGAACACCGTCAAGACGAAACTTAACAATCACATCCCTTTCGTAAGGTTCAAAGTGAATATCGCTGGCACCAACCTTTATGGCTTTTAAAAATATCGTGTTTAGAAGCTGAATAATCGGAGCGTCAGAACCTGCAAGCAAATCTTCAAATATCGCTCCTTCAGCCTCTTCTCCCTCCTCAAGACGGCTCTCTAAAGAAGAGATGTAATCTTCCATCTTTTCGTTAAAGGTTTCTTCATCAACAAGAACCGTCTCGACTTTTCCGAAAGTGAACCTCAGGTCTTCAACAATGAAAAAGGGTGTATTTTCGGTTATGAAAAATCTTCCTTCACCGTCAGGAAGGATAAAATAGCGCCTCATAAAATCCACTGGAAGATCAGCCTTCACCTTTTACCTCAATCGTTTCCCTTTATATTTCCCTTATGTTCCTTCTGGTATTTAATGAACAGTTCGCTCATCTTTTTGTGCCACTCTGTTATCTTTGCAATCTCATCCGGCGTTTCAACAACATAAGGAGTCATAAAGATAAAGAGATTCGTTTTCTCCGTATCTTCAGAGTTGTATTTAAAAAGATTTCCCACAACAGGTATGGAAGAGAGCAGCGGAACGCCTTCCATCGTCTTTATCGTTCTCTTTGAAATCAAACCGCCAAGAACGATGGTTTTTCCGTCAGGTACCTTTATCGTTGTGTCAAGTTCCCTCTTTGAAGTTATTGGAACAACGTACTGAATACCTCCTATGTCCGGCTTTTCGTAACCGATAACATCATTAACTTCAAGGTGTGTTTCCATAACGACGGATTTGTCAACGGATATATGAGGCGTAATCTTTAAAACAAGCCCTACGGGTTTGTAAGAGTAATTTATTATTGGGTTACCATTAACATCAAACTTAACGCTCTCTGCAAACGGCGTTACCTGAGATACATCTATTGTTGCTTCCTTATTGTTAATCGTAAATATCTTCGGTGCTGAAATAACATTAAATCCGGTTCCGGATTCAAGTAGAGAAAACAGGGCAAGAAGATTTGGAAAGAAAACATTTGTCCCTCCGATGTTTACAGTCTGACCGCTTGAACTTAAAAATCCCGCTGCAAAATTACTCAAACCAACCGATGAATAAAAATCAGCATCGGAAAGCCCTCCCCTGAAAGCAGCTCCACCGTTCTTACCAAAAATCTGCCACTTTATGCCTATCTCTTTCATCGCCTTCTGAGAAACTTCGGCGATAAAGACAGAAACAAGTACCTGTTTTCTCTTTCTGTCAAGCTGTGAAACAAGATTCTCTATCGCCTTGTACTCTTTATCGTTAGCGTAAACTATCAAAGCGTTTAAAGAGGTATCGGGAACAATCTTTATTAAATCCTTTGAAGAGGGAAGAGGCACCACTTTTCCCTTCTTTTTAGGAGATTCCGAATAAATAGCAATGCTTTTAACAAGCTTACCAAGTGTATCGGCAAGGTCGTCTGCCTTTGAATTTTTAAGATAGATAACGTGAAAGGTTCTCTCTTTGCCTACAGAAGCAGGCCTATCAAGTTCCTTAATAATTCTGTCTATCTCTGGAATCAAATCCTTTCTCGCATTCACAACAAGGCTGTTTTCAGAGTTGACGGAAAAAGAGGTAAACGGAACACCTCTCTTTGCCATTGAAGCGTAGATGGTTTTAAGTGCCGTGGCAACTTCTGACGCCTTTGCATAGTTAAGCGGATAGACTTTAACTTCCGTACCTTTCTCAGCAGAATCTATGAGTTTTAAAACAGCCTCAAAGTTTCTGATGTTCTCTGCCGTATCGGTTATTATCACCATGTTTGTGGGTCTGTAGAAAAGAAGATTTCCCCTTCTTCCCCTGAAACGGCCAAGTATCCTCTCAACATTTGTAACATCACCGTTTTTGAACCGGTAAACGTAGGTGACAAGCATACTGCCAGAAGAGAGCTTCTTTTCAAGAGGCGGCGTTTCATCTTTTGCTCTCGTAAGAGGAATAATTTCATAAAACTTCCCTCTATCAACGATTGTAAAACCCCTCGTTTTCAAAATAGCCGTGTAGATGTTCCAGAAATCACCGATAGAAACAGGTTTTGAAAAAATGAGAGTAACCTTTCCGCTCAAATTTGATGGAACGACAATATTCTTCCCGGTAATCTGAGAGACAAGGTATGTTAAGTCCCTAACGTCAATATCCCTAAAGTTAAGAGTAATTTCACGGCTCTTCTTTATCTCGTCAATGTTTTGAAGAAGAACAGAAATTTGCGGATTTACCTCCTGTGCGGCAAAAGAAGAAATATTAAACAGAGTAACAGAAAAAAGCAACGCTAAAAATAACCTACCTGATTTCATATATGATAACCTCCTTTCTTCCCCGTCTTTCAATTTCAACCTTAACCGTATCTTCGTTTCTCAACATGTTGTAAATCTTGAACGCATCCTCCACTGTTCTAACAGGCATATCATTAACGGCGGTTACTATATCACCGTTCCTAAAACCTATCTTTGTCAGAATTGTTCCCGGTCTTATTCTCAAAAAACGATATCCAATGGTCTCTCCGTGCCTTAAAACAGGAACGATGTTGACATCCTTCAGCAACTTACCTATATCTGCTGTCTCCTTTTCAACCATCGTCCTATCAAGATGGACAACGTGTTCCTTCCCTCCCCCTGCCACCGGAAAGGACTGATGAGGTTTTTGCACGGCTGAAATACCGCCTGGCGAAAGTATGTAAATCTTTGTTCCGTCATCAAGCTGATAGTACAGCTGCGTAATTTTTACTATCTTTCTGCCATTAAGCGTGTCTCCCTCTTTTAAAATTTTAAAACTACTGCCGTCAGAAACAAGTAAGAATCTGTTCTTCCCTGTTATTATCGTTCCCAGAACCCTTCCAGAAGCAAAAGAAACAACAGATGAACCATTTTTATCAGGAGATACCAGAGGCGCTCCGGACAGAGAGAGGAAGAATTTATCAATACCTGAATAGTCTATCCTGTTTTCCGGAACTTTTTTGTGTCCAGCAGGCGACAAAGACTGGTTAATGGTGAAATTTTTGTAAAAAACAAACAGAGAAAGAACAATGCCGAGCGCAACAGAGACAATAGAAACGGCTATAGAAATTACAGCATCGGGCAAAATGTAAATAAATCTCTTTAAAAGCTCTTCTCTCCTCATAGACTTAACCCTGCCACAACATATTTAAACCTTTTCGAAAGTCCTTCTCCTTCAATAAAAAGATTCACAATACCGGAAATGACAAAATCGCCACCTTTTTTACTAACGTTTCCCGTAGCTCTCCCCTTTACGAAAGAAGATGTAAAATCTGCCGAAAACTCCCCGTCTTTGTAGGAAAACTGTACATTCAGCTTTCCAGCGTTAACACCTTTGTAAAGGGCATTTTCAACATGAATCTTCCCGCTTACATCTCCAGAAAGATTATCCCTGACAAATCCATTAACATAAACAGTCCCTTCTCCTTTAAAATCACCAGCGTTTACAGAAAACGGTAACCCTTTAATAGAAAAGACCGCCCTTTTGCTAACGGGATAGACCTTTATACTACTGTTACCTGAAACGATATTGATAGAAATTACCCTGTTTATGCACTCAATATCACTTACCGACACACCTTTAAACGTTAACTCAGGTATCTTAATGTACCAACCGTTCCCATCAATAGAAGAAAATTCTGCACCGGAAGAGGCCAAAAGATTACTCAAAAATACATCTGCCGGCAGAAAGTAGAGGAAAGAAAAAATCACAGAAAACAGACACAGAATCGCCAGCAGTCCTCTTTTCATTGCCTCTCTCCAGAAACTGTCAAAAGTGCTTTAACCTTTCCGGTAACAGTGTCCACGTTCATGTATAAAACAGAAAATCCCCTGTTTTTAAAGATTTTTAAAGCCGAAGAGAAAACCTCCATCGGCGCACCGTCTATCTTTATCTCAAAGTTGTTTCCAGAAGGTTTAATAGAAACCACAAAAGGCTTTATCCCTGAAACTGTAAGAACGCTGGAAACGTCTTTAAGGGAAACGGGTTTTCCGCTCTTTTCCGGCACAGCCTCTGATAGAAGCTTTTTAAATGAATAAAACTCTGAAACAACGTTTTTTAGCTCTTTTTTTTCCCTAAAGTAACTGTTAAAGGCAGAGGGAAGCAGAATAAAACCACCGCCCAAAATAACCACAGCATAGATACCCAAAATCAGCCACCATCTCTCCTTATCAGAAAGAGACGAGAAAAAGAGTTTAACTTTTTCCATCAGTAGCGTCCCTCTAACCTGAACCTTACCTTATTTTTAAGTGTAACAGTTTCGGTAATCTCAGCGTTAAACTTCTTAAGTCTATCTGCAAATGTCGTAACGGAAGAGATATCAGGCGCTTCTCCTTCAATAGAAAACCGTCCGTCTCCAGCGTTAAATTTCAAGATAGAAATTGCATCTTTCCTCATCTTTCCTATATCGTTCATAATATCGGCTGCATCCACCTCTACAAAGTTTTTAGACGCAAGCATTCCCCTTAACTGCGTAAGCGGATCAACAGCAGGAATGCCTGGAAATCGCTTTTCAAAAAGCACAGCTTCCGCTCTTCTTATATCCCTGATTTTCCTTTTAAAAAAGAATCCACCTGCAAACAGAGTGCCACTTAAAATTAAGATGGAAAGAAGTAGAAAAACCGCCGACCTGACAAGAGAAACATCTATATCTGAAGACTCTTCCTTTAAAAAGTTTAATTCCATGTTCTTTATAACCTGAAGGGCTGAACCAAATAGAGGAAGCGTTTTTAAATCAACACCCTCCAAAGTAATAAGTTCTCCCTCTTCCTTGCTTCCTTCAAAAACCCTAACCGAAACAGGCACACCGCCTTTAATGGAAATAACGATAGTGCTGTCTTCCTTTGGGTAGTAAAACTCACCATCTCTCTTTTCATTCAATAGAACGATCCTTAAAAGAGAGACAACCTCGCTATCAAGAGAATCGGCTTCCCTTTTTTCTACCTCTTCCACATCCTTTCTCTCTGCAATGACGGTAAAGACAGTTGTTCCTTCACCGTTTGAAAAAAAGAGAGAACGATAAACCAAATCTTTCCGGGCAAGCAGAGGATTTGACTTAATGTCATTCTCAACGATTTTAAGAATCTTCCTCTTATCGTTAAACGGAAAGTGCCTGATTCTAAAGGTCGTCTTTTCAGCGGGAAGAAGAACAAACAGTCTATCATAATTCTGCCTGTCTGAAAGCCTTACATCAGCCTTCAGAACATTCACATCAAAGTTCTTTCCGTAACCGTCAGGATATTCAACTCTAACTATCACCTTATCTTTCTCCAGACCTCTTTTAAAGAAGCGCCATCCCGTTTAAAAAGTATATAGAGGTAATAAGTACTCCCACCTGTTTTAACGCTGGCCTTTGCCAAAAAGTAACTGCTCTTTACATCAACAAAAGGTTTTATTCTATAAATAATATCAGATGTCATGCCTTCCACATTTATAAGATCGTCAACCTTTTTAAAGGGGTGCTTTTTTCTGTATTCAATGATGTTGTCAGCAAGATTTTCATCTATACTTTTGTCTAAAGACATTAAAATCCACTTTGACGCCGTGTTTATGTTAACCTTCCCGTCTGTCCATACAGACAAAAGTGAGCGGAGTCCTGGACGAAACTGACCTCCTTCAATTGTCCCGTTAAAAATTTCGGCAGTTACACCATCTACAAGTTCAAGCTCCTCAGTGGTACTGAATTTCTCGTGTTTAAAGTTCAAACTATCTGGAAGCATCCAGTCCTCTATACTCTTTGTTAACGTTTCTCCGCCAAGTCCCGTAACATCAAAAAGTCTATCGAAAACAGCCTCTGCCTTTTCATTCACCTTTCCATTTTCAACAAGCATATTGGGATTAAGGTAACGCTCCTCATCCTCCACCTCAACAGTCAGATCAATGCCGTCCAGGGAAATGGGTATCGGATAACTCCAGTATTCTCCATAGTAATCAACATTTCCATCATCCTGCGAAAGCAGCTCCCTAATACCGGCAGACATTGCATCAGCAAGAGCCATAACCTGTTCCTGCTGAAGAACCTTCGTTACATACTGAGAAGCGAAGAAGGTTTCATTTGCCGTCTCAGTCACAACCGCCGTCACAGTACCTATAATCATTAAAATAACAAGGAGTATCATTCCACCTTTCCAGTTATAAGAAATTCCCTACCGTCGACAGAAAGCTTTGCAACACCGGTAAAATTCCCCTTGAAATTTTCCGTCCAGTGATTACCATCTAAAACTTTAAAATCAAAACCCGAAAACTCTCCCAAAACAATTTCTTTTGTACCGTTAGACTCCAGTTTCCCATCAGGATATGGAAACTCCTGATAGATAACTTTAACCCTGCCGTCGTCCGCCTTTTCAAAAAGGTAAACTGCCCTAACGCCACCTGTATAAAAAACCGGATAGAGCGTATAGAAAGAGAGTCTATCTTGCGTCAACAAAAAATTTTCATTTTCAGGCTTAAAAAAAGAAAACAACTGCTTTGAAAGTTGAGAATAGAGGGAAAGGGTATCTTCTAACTGAACAGCCCTTCTCTCAATATTCCCCGAAGAAAAAACAATTCCACTGTAAAAAAACTCAACAGCCGCAAAAAGAACGGCCATAAGAGAAACAACTATAAGAATTTCAAGGAGCGTAAAAGCGCTTTTACCGTTTTTCATAGTAGTAAAATGTGAAAAGGTTTTTCTCTCCTTTTTTAACCTTAAAAATTCTCTCTACCACACCATAATTAAGGTCTTTCTCTTTTTCTTCCACAGAAAATCCGTCACCCCTGCCCTTACCAGATAAACCGTAAATACGGGACTTAACTATATAAAGACCCTTAACCACATCCTCCGCATTTCCCAACCTTTCAACATTTTTTGAAGAGACAAAGATCAGAGCGGAAGCAGCTACGGCAAAAATGGTAACACCAACAAGGACTTCAAGAAGTGTAAATCCTTTTCTCATTACTCCCACACGGAAATGTCATCCTGAGTATTCAACTCTCCATCGGGTCCCTTTGATTTTAACTCAAAAGGATGCCTATCACCGGGACAGACATAAACAAAATCATTCCCCCAACCGTCCTTTGGAACACTGTCAAGGTACTGACGCCAGTGGGCAGGAACGGGCGGTATTTCTGGCTTCTCAACAAGGGCTTTCAATCCCTGAGAAGTCGTAGGATACATACCGTTATCCAGCTTATACATCTCAAGGGCTCTTTTGATTTCTTTAAGCTGAACTTTTGTCGTTTTAACCTTTGTCTCATCAACCCTTCCGGTTAGCTTCGGAACAACAATCGCCGCAAGAAGAGAAAGAATAACAACGACAACAAGGAGTTCTATAAGGGTAAAACCTCTCTTTTTCACTGAAAACCTCCACATCTCTTCTAAATTACTATTTTACCCTAATTAAAAACAAAGCTGTACAAAAATTTGTAAAAGCATACATTTTTTTGTAGAATGTGTTGTCGTAAATACCAGCTGCTATGAGGAAAGGGAATGAAGCTTAAAGAGCTTTTCTCCTTCAGATTCTACATTAAAAAACTACTTGAATTAAAAGATAGACCGGAAGAAACTGCGAGGGGACTGGCTCTTGGTGTTTTCATAGGTTTCCTTCCCGTAAACGGATTCCAGGTTCTCATAGCAATAACAATAGCTGCATTTGCAAAGGCAAGCAAAATTGCCGCTGCCATAGGAACTCACGTTACAAATCCGTGGACCACGGTTCCCGTTCTTGTAATAGACTACTACGTTGGATGTAGAATCTTGAGACTTCTCGGATATCAGGTAATGAGAGTTTCACTGTCAACATTTTCGCTTTCAAGAATCTTTTCAGCAGGCCTTGCACTTTTAGCACCAACATTTGTAGGCGGTGCCTCTTTAGGATTAATCTTTTCCATACTTTCATATTTTGGATTTAAAAAGTTAGTTGAAAATATAAGAGAGAAGCAAAACGCGGAGACAGCGTAAGTGATTGAATTTTCAAAGTTAGAAGGAACGGGAAACGATTTTATAATAATAGACGACAGAAATGGCTCTATAAAAACATTTCTTAAAAAGAAAGAAATAGAAGTAGAAACTTTCGTTCAGACAATCTGTAACAGAAAAAGAGGAATTGGTGCTGATGGGCTAATTCTGATAGAAAATTCATTCCGGGCAAACTTCAAATGGGATTTCTTTAATGCCGACGGCTCAAGAGCTTCCATGTGCGGGAATGGGGCAAGGTGTACCGCAAGGTTCGCTTTTGAAAAAGGAATAGCACCTCAGAAGATGAGTTTTGAAACCGGGGCAGGAATAATAAAAGCTGAAGTAACCGGTAAAACCGTAAAAGTACAGATGACCCGGCCCCACAGCATAAACTTTACCCGTGAAATAGAGATAGACGGTGGAAAGGTAAAAGGTGCTTTTCTAAACACCGGCGTGCCCCATTTCGTTGTGTTTGTTGAAAATATAGAAAACGTTAACGTAGAAAGTTTTGGAAGAAAAATAAGATTCCACAAAACGTTTGAACCGGAAGGAACTAATGCCAACTTTGTCCAGTTTAAAGACGGAAAATTGTTTGTCAGAACCTACGAGCGGGGTGTAGAAGGGGAAACCCTCGCCTGTGGCACCGGTTCCGTCGCTGCGGCAATTACCTTTTCGAAACTCTTTTCCCGCAAGCCTCCCATTACTGTAATCACCCGTTCCGGCAAACCGCTCACCATCTACTTTGACGAAGAGTTAAAAGAAGTGTTCCTTGAAGGAGGAACGACCTGGATATGTGACGGAAAGCTGAGGGAGGAAGTCTTTGGATAAGGTTCAACAGTTCATAAAATTTTTAAATGAAATTGGATACGAAGAGATAAAAATAGAAGGAGCTTTTATGAAAGAGAAAGAAATTGCGAAAGATAAAGAAAATGATATCTCAGCTCTTGAAAAATTAAAAGACGAAGTCCTTAAATGCAAAAAGTGCAGACTTGCCGAAACACGCCACAACGTTGTATTTGGCGAAGGTAATCCAAAAACAAATCTAATGTTCATAGGTGAAGCTCCTGGCGAACAAGAAGATCTTCAGGGAAGGCCCTTTGTAGGAAGGGCAGGACAACTGCTGACAAGATTTTTAAATCTGTTCGGCATAGAAAGAGAAAGGGTTTACATAACCAACATCGTAAAATGCAGACCGCCAAAAAACAGAAATCCCCAACCTGACGAAATAAAAACCTGCTACCCTTACCTCAATAAACAGATAGAAATAATAAAACCAAAGGTTATCCTCTGTCTCGGAGCGTTCGCCGCAAGAACGGTTCTAAACCTGCCTGAAAAAACCCCTATATCAAAGATTAGGGGACAGGAATTCAAGGTAAAAGATTACATAGTTATACCGACATTCCATCCTGCGTACCTTCTAAGAAACAGGCGAGGCGAAACAGACTTCCAGAGAGACCTTGAAGTTGCTTTAAGGATAGCTGGAATGATCTAATGATAACCATTGTTCAGTTCTCATTTGGAGTCACCGTAATAGTAGAACACATAGACAACACCGTAACAAAAGTGAACTTAACAGCAGAAAAGCTGGTAGAAACAGAGGGGCATCCTTTAATTGTTAAAAGATTTCAAGCCTACGAGAAATACGGGAAAGTCATTGTCCCATTTAAAAAAGAGTTACTTACGCCTTTTCAGTTAAAAGTTTTCTCAACCGTCACAGCCATTCCACCGGGTAAAACCGCAACGTACGGTCAAATCGCAAAGACACTTAAAACATCGCCAAGGGCTGTCGGACAGGCACTTAAAAGAAATCCCTTTCCAATTATCATTCCCTGCCACAGGGTTATATCATCCAGAAATATTGGCGGCTTTTCCGCTGGAATATCCATAAAAAAATTACTGCTGAACTTTGAAACAAATCACTTTATATAACGGTAGTGTATGATGCAAAAACCTTCCTTTTTAACAAGAATTTTCCTATCTATTCCCTCAGGAACAACAACAACCTTGCTGCAGCACGCCCTCTCTAAAAACCTTTCAATGAGTTTGGGAAACGGACACAGCGTGCCTTCAAGTTCTGCCCCTCCAACACCCTTTGGACAAAAACGACAAGTTGAAGAAAGTTATTTAACCATAGAAGAAAGCCACTTAAAAGCAAGAAAAGATAAAACAGCGGTCCCAACGGGAAGAGCATCTTCATCAATGTCAAACTTCGGATTGTGAAGCGGAAAGGTTGTTTCCTTTTTTTTGTTTCCCGTTCCAAGTCTGAAGTAGGTACCCGGAACAATTTTCAAATACTCCGCAAAATCCTCCCCACCCATTGAAGGTTTTTCAAGGTAGAGAACGTTCTCCTCACCAAGAAACTCTTTCAAACTGTTCATTGCAAATTCTGTAACTTTCTTATCATTTATGAGGGGTGGCGTCCCTTCAGCATACTCAAACTCATAGGAACCACCGTAAGCAGCGGTTATACCCCTTAAAGCTTCCTCTATCCAGAGAGGAATCTTCTTTCTAACATCCTCGTTTAAAGTTCTTATCGTTCCTGTCATCTCAACAGTATCCGGGATAACGTTTTCGGCCTCACCACCTCTTATCGTTCCTATGGTAAGGACAGCAGGGTCAAGTGGATCAACCCGTCTGCTAACAATGTGGTGGAGAGTATTAACAACCTGAGAAGCTATCAAAACAGTATCTATACCCATGTGGGGCTTTGAAGCGTGCGTCCCTTTGCCGTGAATCTTTATACTGAATACATCTGAAGAAGCAAGAACAGCACCCGGGCAGGTTGCCACCTTACCTGTCTCAAGTTCCGGGAAAACGTGAAGACCGAAAATAGCACCGACATCAGGGTTTTTAAGGACCCCGGCAGCAACGAGTTTTTTTGCGCCGCGGCAGTCCTGCCTCTCCTCACAAGGCTGAAAAATAAGCTTTACATTTCCTTTAAGTTTATCCCTGTGTTTTACAAGCAACTTTGCCGCTCCAAGAAGCATCGCCGTATGGGCGTCGTGACCACAGGCGTGCATAACACCTTTAATCTTAGAGGCGTAAGGCTTCCCCGTCTCCTCTTCTATTGGAAGTGCATCCATATCAGCCCTTAAAGCAACAGTCTTATCACCGTTTCCCTTTATAAGGCCAACAACAGCCGTTGTATCACCAAAGTTTTCAATAACTTCATCAACCCCAAGGCTTCTGAGAGTATCTGCCACAAGCTCTGAAGTTCTGAACTCTCTCCCGGAAAGTTCGGGATATTGATGAATCCTGCGTCTTAAACCAACCACGAAATCCTTTATCTCCTGTGCCTCCTTTAGAAAATCCACTTTTACACCTCTCAGAGGGAAATTTCACTATTAGAATATAATCCTTTAAAAGTAAAAAGCCCCGACCTAAGTCGGGGCTTCACACGGCAATTTAGAGATTTTAAGCAACTGGATAAGCAACTTCCGGCCTTTCTTCCACAAGGCGAATATCGTAGGCACCTTCAGGAATAGGAACAATCTTCTCCCTCTTAACCCATCTTTCAGGAAGGTGAATAACTCTGTCGCCTATGTGAATAACTGTAGGCCTGATATTCGCTTCATAAGTTATTCTCACACCGTAAACTTCGCGTCCAAACCTGTTTTTAAATTTTCCCGGCCCTTCCATTTTAATGTTTCTTGCCGTTCCTGGAATGTATATTCTTTTAGCATACTCTCTGTTCCTTACAGGATGGTGATACACAAGCCATAAAACCTTACCTTCTTTATATCTTGCTTCAGTAGGAATATACTCCTGAGCTTTCTTCTCTTCTTCCAGAAGTCTCTCCACATACTGCTCTAGCGTTTCATCTTCTCTCACATCACTTTCATCCCATACTTCGTAAGTTATCCTCCAGCCGTTAACCTCTGAAATTACATTGGCAAGTTTAACAGTCCTTTCTTCCTCAACATTCACAATGTCATCAATCCTGTCAAGAATATCCCCAAATCTTTCCCTGAAATCCTTCAAGTGAGTAATCGCAACAATCAGGTCTGCCTGACGTTTTAACTTCGTCAGAAGCTCTGAAGACTCAGCAAGCACCATCGCCTTTCTTATAGCACAGAAATCCCTGCGAAGTTCCTCAAGAATTTCTGGAGAAAGTTTCAGGTCGGTGACAGCTTCTTTTATCTCTCTCATAATCTCTTCAGGCAGTTCTTTAAGACGCTCTTCTATACTTCTGTTATCACTCCCCCAGGGATCATAAGTCTTTTCCCATCCGTTGTAAGCTGAAATGTAGTTTGCAAGCCTTACTGTTGCCCTGTTTTCTTCAAGGGCAACTTCTCTTAGCTTTTCAATCATGGGCCCAAACTTTTTAAGCCAGAACGGTGAGTAGGTTAACGTGCACAGATAATCAGACCTTTTTTTAAGGTCTGTCAACTGCTCAACTGCCTGCACCTCAAGCATCTCGTCTCTGATTATACAGTTGATACGTCTGATGTCTTCCGGCGAATCCACTTTTCCATAAATTCTTCCCATGATACCCTCCCCTAATTAGGTTTAGTTCAGCCTGTCAAAGGCCTCAAGAATCAAAAGTCCAGCTTCGTTAATGCTGTTTTTACCGACAAGATTCGCCTTCTTAAGGATTAAAAGCTCCTCTCCAAATGTTCTCTCATCAAGGCCTGAAAGTTTTATGGCTTCTTTTAGATTCTTAGGAAGAACCCTTATCTTTTGTTCTTTAACGTAAAGCGTTCCAACTTTTCTAAGTGCATCAAGAACTCTAACACCAAGAGGCGTAATAGGATTGGCAAAACCTTCAGGCGTTCCAGCAAGGGCTCTCTTTATAAGTCTTCCCACCTCCGTCAGGACAATTGCTCTGTTCGGCAGAATATCAATATACCCTCTCGCCTCAAGCTTGTTAACGGCATACTCTATTTCTTCGTGCCATGTCTCATAAAAATATTCGTAAAGGTCATCTACAAAGAATCCAGTTTCTGGAATTTTGTGAAGCACCTGAAGTTCAAACCTTGTTATGTGAGGAAGCCTCCTTATAGCATAAGCAGCTTCTTCATAAAGCTTTCCAGCAACCGTCGGCTCACCGCCACCAACAAGCTGAGCGGCAACAGCCTCCTCGTACCACTCAACGTTTGGAGCACCAAATACTCTATTCTTGATTGTTATCGCTTTAACGGCAGTCGAAGAAATCTTTCTGAATCCCCTTGTCTCCATATCTTCAAGGATCTTTTTACCCCAGCCGGTCAAATAGTGAACTTTTTTACCATTGTAATCCTTTGATTCTATAAGGTTAAAGGATTCCAGTGTATAGAGGCTTTCCTGTACAATGTCATAAAGCTTAACATACCACCTGTTACCTTTCTCGTAGAAACTCTTGAAAAGCTCTTCAACCGTTTTAACTTCGGAAAACTTTTTCTTAATTTCCTCTTTTTTCTGATAACCGATATCCTGATAGAGTCTCCTTCCATAATGTTCCATGACATGTTTGTAATCTTTAAGCGGCTTGTAGAACAGGTAGTGAACAAGTTCATCAACCGTTGGAACAACTTCAGGATTATCCTTGTGCCTTTTCCAGACCTCTTCTATAGCTTTAAGAAGTTCAGCATCAATGTCTTCAACGTTTATCGTTTTAACCGGAAGAGATTCTTTATCCTTCCAGACCCTATAAACTTCAAGGAGCGCTTCTCCTGCGGGAAGTAGTTCACCTTTATCGTCAACGAGGGCAAGCTGCCAGAGAACCTCCTTTTCTTCCCCGTTAAGCTCTTCAATGCCCGCATCAAAACACTTAGCAAGCGTATCCATTATATCTTCAGAAATAACAACATCAAGAGCCGGTGGAATCAGCTCACACGCCTCTTTCACCTTACACCCAAGAGCTGTAAACGTATATATATCCGAAGCCGGAACGGAAAAGGCAATAAGCCTCATTGACTCAAGAATGAGAGGAAGCCTGCTTTCACCCTTTAGCACAGAACTTTCCGCAGGACCAGAAGGAATTGACCTGATATAGTCGTGAAGTTCCTTTGAGACGATAAGCCTTGGACTTGCATTCTGGAAGATATCGTAAACGGCCTTTCCATAATCGTTTACAACCTTAAAAGTGCCTTTTTTCTCTATCTTCCTCTCCTCTATGAAACCTCTTTCCTCAAGATACTCCTCTGCAAGCTTTCCGGGAATATCACCATTTCTGACAGCCGCATCTATCATAGCTATTATTTCAGAACCTACCCACCTGAACTCCTCATCCCACTTTTCAGGATGAGGAAGAATCCCCTTATCAACCATCTCTTTTAAAACATCAACAAGGGCTTCGCCCCAATAGGTAAGTACGTACTCAAGCGGCTTACCCATCCTCGCAAGATTTGCCATCTCAAGTTCTACAAATGGCTCTTTTTCAGTTTCCTGAACTGTGCAGAACTTTCCCTTTTCTACTCCTTTCAGCCTCAGAAGGGCAAGTGCGTGCTCCTTTCTGATTACCATCTTCACCTCCGGTTGTGATTTTCAATATGCTTCTATGTTTGAAGATATATCATAAATCTTTTTAAGTCAACTGCAACAACGAATGATTAAGCTTGACAATAGTACTTTAGATTTTTAAATTGAGTTATGTTAATTTATCTCAAATCAGACAGGGAGGTGAAAAATGAAAAAGCCGGCATGGATAGTGGTACTTCTAACAACCATCGGACTGCTCCTTGGATGGAGCATAGGGACGTTCTTCACCGGTGTAACAGTGGCAAAGGTGGTAGCGTCTATTCCCGCATCACCGATCGTCACAGGAGTAAACTACAACAGAGATAAGCACCAGCTTACCTACTCAATGCTCAACCCGGGCGGAATGCCACTTACCATCATTCAGGAATCCTTTGTATTTACGCCAGGAAGCAAATCTAAAGAGAAAGGCTATGTAGTATCCAACATTCCGGTAAAAGTAACCTTACCCCCGGGAGTCGTTACAAAGGTAATTTTGAAACTTAAACCGGGAACCGAAAAGCTCGAAATTGGCGACGGCGTTCTGGCAACATTCACTTATGTAACCCCGCTTTCAAATGACCTCTATACAGTAATTCATCCATTTAAAATGGGAGTATCCGGTAAAGCTACCGCTCAAAGTGCTAAAAAAGGAGGTGAAAAATGAAAAAAGAAAAATTAGTATGGTGGCTTTTTATGATTATCTTCGGAATCACTGTAGTTGCAGCAGCATTCGGAGTAGCAGCCCTGATATCAGTTGCAATGTCCAGCCCCGAAACAGCAGCATTCGTAGTAGGATTAATTGGATTCTGGCTGTTTGCTAACAGACTCATCTTTGGATATGGAGGTGTGGCAAATGCAGCTTCAACATTCTTAAAAGGAGAAAAAATTGATAGAGAAACATTGATGGCAAAGGTAAAAGAGCCAGCGGAAAAGATAAAGGAAATGAGCATAGCGTCACTGCTCATACTATGGTACAACTCACTGGAACCGTTTAAATATGCTTACTATCTCGGCTTTTTCCTCGTCCTTACATTCGCCGTTATACTTGGAATGAACATAATCGTTGCAGGTCCGGTAGCCTTAGTAGTAAAGGCTTTAACTTACGGTGCCTCCATACCAACGCTCATCGTATGGGGACTTGAGCTTCTTTCAGGATACTACATTGCTGAAGTAATCAAAAAGGTTGCAGAAGACATAAGCAAGTGAGGGGGACCCCCCCCTCACTTGCTCTAAAATTTCTCAATTAATTTTGAAAAATTAAAAAATTAACGAAAATTTGACAAAAATTTCCCCGTTATATTAAAATAAATTCTGAAATTCACAATCAGATTTAAGCAACTTGATGTTTGTCTCTGCAAATTAAATAAGACCAAATGGAGGATGAACATGGGAATGCTGAAAGAGTTTAAAAATTTTGCCATGAGAGGGAATGTAATTGATATGGCAGTCGGTATCATCATAGGTGCGGCTTTTGGAAAAATTGTTTCATCATTCGTCGGTGATGTGCTTATGCCGGTGATAGGACTGTTAATAGGAGGCGTAAACTTTACCAGCCTGTCAATTTCTGTAGGAAAAGCCACCATTAAATACGGAAAATTTATACAATCTGTCGTTGATTTTACAATTATAGCTTTTGCAATATTTTTAGCTATAAAAGCTATAAACTCACTTAAAAAGAAAGAGGAGGAGAAACCATCAACTCCACCTGCACCCTCAAAAGAAGAAATTCTGCTTTCAGAAATAAGAGACCTTTTAATGAAAATGGCTGAAAAATAACTTCCTGCGGGCTTCTGCCCGCTTTCACCAATAATTCATCATACCCTCTGCTTTGCACTTTTACACCAAATTTACATATATTTACTCTGGATAAACTCTCTAACGGAGAGACAGGATGAGAAGATTTATGTTTAAGTCAAAAATACACAGAGCAACGGTAACACAGGCTGACCTTAACTATGAAGGAAGCATTACCATAGATTCGGCACTTATGAAGCTTGCAGACATTCTTCCCTATGAAAAGGTTGACATATATAACATAACGAACGGCGAGCGTTTCTCCACTTACGTTATCCCCGGTGAGCCGGAAAGTGGCGTTATATGTCTTAACGGTGCAGCTGCAAGAAAAGTTCAAGTTGGGGATAAAGTCATAATCGTATCCTACTGCGAACTTGAGGAAAATGAGCTTGAACACTTTTCACCAACGGTTGTTCTGGTCGATGATGAGAACAGACCTGTAAAGATCACCTCTCAATCCGGCGGTGTGGTTGTCTAACGAAAGAGAATCGCAAAAACGCCTGCAAGTCCCAAAGTTTCACCTGCAAGGAGTAAAAGAAACCCTTTTGTGCTTTCCTTAAATATTGCCTCACCGCCAATAAATAGAGTGAGGAACCATTTGAACAGAGTATTTACAGTTGCTGCAATGAATATCGCTGCAACTGCAACAAGAGCTGTAATTTCACCAGAAGAGTAAAGTTTTGCCATAGAAAGCGTTATGGCGTCAACATCGGAGAGGCCGGAAACGGCAGCTATCGCAAAAAGTCCCCAGGCACCAACGTACCTTGCAGCAAACTTTGTGAGAAAGAGAACAAATCCAAAAAATACACCGAATTTAAGTGCAGTTGAAAGTTCGTAGGGATTCTCAACTTCTATCTTTTCATTTCCCTTTGTCATCCTGGCTCTGGCGTAGGTAAATAAGAGACCAAAAATGGTAGCAACAACGCAGGGAAAGAGGAAAAACTTTATAAGAGAAGTATTAACGATAAAAACAAGTGTCAGTATGCGGAAAAACATTATCGCAGAGGCACCAACTATCCCTGCAGCGTACTCACTAACTATAACAGGATTCCTCTTTGCAAATGAAGAGAGCGTGACGGTAACGGCAGTGCTCGACACAAGCCCGCCTATCAGTCCAGTAATAACCGTTCCCTTCTTGCTTCCAACAAACTTTGTAAGCACGTAGCCGATAAAATCTATCGTAGAAATAACAACAACCATTGCCCAGACATCTCTCGGATTAACGCCGTAGAAGGTTTTATCAGGAAGGAGAGGATAAATAAGAACCGTTACAACGGCAAACTTCAAAAAGGCAAAAAGATCGTCAAGAGTGATATGTCTGACAAATTCGTGCATCGGCTTTTTAAATGTCAAAACGGAAAAGACCGCAATAGATATAACTGCTGCAATCTGATACTCTCTGAAAAAGCAGAGAACACCCGTGAAGAAAGTAACAAGAGCTGCAAACTCTGAAGTTAAACCGGGCTCCTTCTCGCTCTTTTGAGCCATGAGGATAAAAGCTGAAGCCGCCGCGAAAACGATGGGAACGACAAGTGGCGATACAGCGTCAGCCACATGCGCCGATAAAGTTCCAAGCAGAGATATAAGAATAAACGTCCTTATACCGCCAAAAGTCGGTGTCCCCTCAAGTTGCTTTTTATACTCTCTCTCTATCCCTACAAGAGCACCGAAAATTATAGACAGGAAGTAGGGTTCGTACTGATTCCAGACGGAAGAATCAACAAGTTCCCTCATAAACTCTATCATAGCTGCTCCAGAATGACCCTCTTCATCACGTCCACAGGCGGCTCTTTCCCTGTCCATATTCTAAAAGCCCGTGCACCCTGATGAACGAGCATGCCAAGACCATTTATAATCTTCGCACCTTTTTCTTCTGCCACCTTCAATAGCTCTGTTTTAAAAGGTTTATATATGATGTCAACAACGACCACTGAAGGCGGGATAACCTCATAATCAAAAAGTGGCGGATCGGTCTCCCTCATACCGACTGAAGTAGTATTCACAATCAGGTCTGCACTGCTTAAGACCCTTTCAACATCCTCTAAAGAGATAGCCTCCACATCACCGTAACTTTTAAGTTTTTCCGAAAGAGCAACCGCTCTATCCAGCGTCCGATTGGCAATAATAACCCTTCCTGCTCCCCTATTTAAAAGTGCAAAGGCAACCGCCTTCCCGGAACCTCCGGCACCTATAAGCAAAACTGTCTTTCCTCTTACGTCAACTCCCTCTTCCTCAAGGGAATCAACAAAACCATCGCCGTCTGTGTTGTAACCGGAGAGGACACCATTTTCGTTTTTAACAGTATTAACAGCTCCCAAAAATGCTGCTACCTCATCTATTCTATCAAGAAACGGAACAATCTTCTCCTTTAAAGGCACCGTAACGTTTATTCCCTTTATATTCATCGCACGAAGTCCGGAAACGGCACCACCTAAATTATCAGGATTAACCTCAAACGGCACATAGACGGCATCTATTCCCAGCGCTTCAAAAGCTGCCGTCTGCATAAGAGGCGAAAGAGAATGTTTCACCGGAAATCCAAAAATACCGTAAACGTCAGTTTTTCCCGTTATCCTCAACACTTTTCATCTCCTCCAGCCACTGTTTTAACTGTTTCTCAAATCCAATCCCGTCGTCAGAGTAAAATTTTCTATCCTCAGCAAGATACTTCTGCTTAACGTAATGTTTGGGAAAATTGTGAGGATAGAGGTAACCGTTACCGTGTCCCATCTCCCTTGCACCTTTATAATGAGAATCTCTCAAGTGTAACGGCACAGGAAGAATATCACCAGATTCAATCGCTTCCATAGCCCTCTTTATCGACGTATAGACGGCGTTTGACTTTGGACTCATTGAAAGATATATCGTAACCTGGGCAAGGGTTAAAGCAGCTTCGGGCATTCCTATTTTTGAGACTGCATCCATGGCGGCGTTCGCCATCAGAAGAGCCTGAGGATTTGCGTTCCCTATATCTTCAGAGGCAAGAATCACAAGACGCCTTGCGATAAATACAGGGTCTTCACCGCCCTTAAGCATCCTTGCCAGATAGTAAAGGGCTGCATCAACGTCGCTCCCCCTTATAGACTTTATAAAGGCCGAAATAACATCGTAGTGATAGTCTCCCTTACCATACCTTGAACTCTCACCAAAAGCTACCTCTTTAACGGTATCTTCCGTTATCCTGGAACCGGAAGGCACTAAAGCAGCAATCTCTTCAAGGTAGTTTAAAGCCTTCCTGCCATCACCTCCAGAGAGTTTAGCAAGAAATTCAAGTGCTCCGTCAGATATGGAAAGATTTTGCCTTTTTAATCCCCGTCTATCGGTAAGTGCACGTAAAACCAGCGTTTTTATCTCTTCAGGCGAAAGAGGATTAAACCTGTAAAGCTTTACCCTTGATCTTAAAGCCGGAACAAGAGAAAAGTAGGGATTCTCTGTTGAAGCACCTATAAGTATAACGTTACCCGATTCTATGTCAGGAAGTAAAGCATCCTGCTGAACCTTGTTAAACCGATGAATCTCATCTATGAAAAGGATTGTTTTTCTGCCAATCTCAAAATTCTTTCTCCCTTTTGCAAGGGCTTCTTTTATCTCCTTAATATTTGAAGTAACGGCGTTAAGCTCTATAAAGTCAGCGTTAGATGTCTTTGCTATCAGTCTTGCCAGTGCCGTTTTCCCGGTTCCCGGCTCACCCCAGAAAATGGAAGATCTGACGGCATCACTTTCTATCAATCGCCTTAAAGGTTTTCCCTCGCCTATAATATGCTTTTGACCAACAAACTCATTAAGATTTTCAGGCTGGAGTCTCACAGCAAGGGGTCTCTTTCCCTTTGAAAAAAGCGTATCCTTCATCTCTCTTTTAACTCTCTGATAATCTCTATCACTTCTTCATCTTCAACCTGAGGAAAACGCTGGTAAAACTGACCAACGGCGTTGAAAAAGGCCGGTGCATAGAGGACAACAAGGTCGTCAGCAAGAGAAGAAAACTCCTCAAGTTTATCTTCCGGCATAACGGGAACGGCAAGAATTATCCGCAAGGGACGTTCTCTACGTATTTCAGAAATAGCCGCCTTTACCGTTAAGCCGGTTGCTATACCGTCATCTACAAGGATAACATCCCTGTCGTAAAGGTCAATATCCGAAATGCCAAACTTCCTCTTCCTCTCCTCAATCTCTCTTATCTTTTCAAGAGCCTTCTTCTCAATGTACTCCCTTGTAATTCCAAGCCTTGCAGCCACATCATCGGTGACAGAGGGATTTAGGAGAACGTGTCCCGTCTCTGTAACTGCCCCTATCGCAAACTCTTCGTTAAACGGAGCACCTATCTTCCTTGGAAATGTCAAAGTGAGAGGCGCACTTAAAGCTTTAGCTATCGGCTCTGCGACAACAACGCCACCCCTTGGAATAGCCACAACAACAGGATTGACAAGCTTTCCGTCGTATCTTTCAATCAACGCCCTTGCAAGAAGTTCCCCAGCTTCCCTTCTGTCTCTAAAAACCATAACTATCCTCTCTGAAACACTTCTTATTTTAAAATTTTACCCTTATTAAAGTGAGCACAACCTCCGATATAGTATTGGAAAAACAATCTCAGGTGAAATGGCAGTCAATCTCCTCTTTACCGCACCAACCATTTCCGACATTGAAAAATATCTACGGTTACTTAAAATATTCAGAAACAACAATCGTAAGCGTTACAAGTTTTACCACAACCAGCGCAAAAACTAAAAAATACCTGAGGCTTCTAAAAGAATTTAAAAACTACAGCATAAAATACAGGGTAAAATCACTCTCCCTGAAGGAAAAACTTCCAGTTTGTTCTTCAGTCATTATAATCAGCGAAAATGAAAACAGATTTTTCGCCTTAAAGTGGTTGCAATGTTCAAAGGAGTGAGAGGAAGTACCATCATGCCTTCTGGCACCGTACCTATCATCAAAAGCAAACGTCTGTTTCACATGGATTTCAAACAAATAAGGATTTAACTTTACTTAAAAAACTTGAAAATTACAAAAAAAATATGTAAATTGTAAACAGCAAAGAAGGGACTGCCCCAACCTCTGACTCTATTCAGTCAAGGAGGTGTGGAGAAGGGACAGCCCCTCCCAGAAAATTTATAAACCGCCTTAAAACGTTCTGGCGACTATGAAGTCCGCTATTTCTAAAAGGGATTCTTTATACTCTGAGTCCTCAATCGCCCCAAGAAGCTCTTTTGCTTTTTCTATATAGTTTTTAGCAAGATCAAACGTTTGACTTATTCCCCCTTTCTTCACAACCAGCATACGTACATATTCTATTTCTTCCTTACAAGGATTGCTTTTATTTAAAATATGATTAATTTTTTTCTTTTCAACCTCCGAAAGGCCATTTCTAACAGCGATTAAAGGATACGTAACTTTTCCTTCTCTGATATCGTTTCCGGCAGGTTTCCCTATGGTCTCTGAATCTGAAATGTAGTCAAACGCATCGTCCACAAGCTGGAAGGCATAACCTATATATTTACCAAACTTCCTCATAGCAATCTTTTCTTCTTCACTGGCACCACCAACTATTGCTCCGGCTTCACAGCAGGTAGAGAGCAAAGAAGCCGTCTTTCTGTAAATTATGTCAAAGTAATCTTCCTCACTTAAATCAAACTTACCAATAACTTCAAGCTGCTTAAGTTCCCCTTCTGACATGTCCCTAATCGCGTCTAAAGCCCTTTGAAGAACTTCCATGCCACCAAAAGTGGCAAATGTTGAAACACCCTGAGCAAACATGTAATCACCGACCAAAACGGCAACATCATTACCGTAAACTGCGTTGGCGGAAGGTTTACCCCTTCTTAAGGAGGCACCGTCCACAATATCATCATGAAGTAGCGTAGCGGTATGAATATACTCCATGGCTATAGCAACAGGAATTAAACGGCTATCGTCAGGATTAAAAAGCTTCCCCGAAAGGATTGTTAACCCCGGTCTTACCCTCTTTCCGCCACTGTTAAATATGTAACCGCCCGCTTCAAGAACGGACTTCACATCAGAACGCAAGAGTCTCCTTGCATAATCTTCACATGCTAAAAGCTCTTCTCTAATAACTTCAAAGGGCTTGAATATCTTCATACATGCCTTCCTACTTTATTTTTCTACTTCCTGGCTTCTCAAGAGGAATTTTCCCTTCCTTGCAGATAGGGCAGTTTGAAGGTTCGTAGGCAGGAACATCTAACCGCCACAGTGTTACAAAAGGAACACCAAAATCCACCTTCCCACCACTTCTATCTACAAGGCTTCCGACTGCAACAACCTCAGCACCGAAAGATTTTACCACTTCAATTGTCTCTTTTGTTGATTTTCCCGTCGTAACAACATCTTCAACAACCAGAGCTCTTTCACCTGACTTTATCTCAAATCCTCTCCTTAAGACAAGGTTAACGCCATCTTTTCTCTCTGCAAAAATCCCTCTTACACCTACATGCCTTGCAGTTTCATAAGAAACTATTATGCCGCCAATCGCAGGGGCAATAACAAAATCGATATTAACGCCAAGCTCCTCAATCTTTTCAGCTATTTCCCTGCAGAGAATTTCAGCATACCTGGGATACTGAAGAACCTTTGCACACTGGAGATAATAAGGACTGTGAAGGCCGCTTGAAAGTAAAAAGTGACCTTCAAGGAAGGCATCCGTTTTAAGAAAAATCTCTTTTATCTCTTCTTCTGTCAACATTAAAACTCCTCCGGAAAGTTTAACTGAATTTTAGGCAGATTACTCTTATCTTTCAAGTTTATCAAAACCTGAAAGCTCTTCCCTGATAGGTGTCTCTCTCAACAAACCTGTTTCTTATTCTCTGAATCAATCGATTCTTTTCCCTTTTATCGCAGTAGCAAGGTGCAATTAGTAGCTCTGAAGGAGCCTCACCGGTTATCCTCTGAACAACCGTGTCAGGATGAAGTCTTTCGATAAAGTCAATCACAAGGTCAACATACTCTTCTTCCGAAAGTAGGGGGAACGGCGACTTTTCGTAAAGTCCGGCAAGCGGTGTATTTTTTATTATGTGGAGAGGATGAATCTTTACACCGTTTACTTTCAAGGCCCCAAGTATATCTGCTGTTTCTAACATCTCTTCTCTTGTTTCACCAGGTATTCCTAAAATAACGTGAGAGCAGACTTTTATCTTTTCATACTTCTTAGTCATAAGATACGCGTTTAAAAAATCGGAAAATCCGTGTCCCCGCTTCATCCACTGGAGAGATTTAAAATGTGGGCTTTCAAGGCCATACTCAATCCATACAAGATAATTATCCGTGTAACTATTAATAAGTTCAAGAATCTCTTTCGAAACGGCATCAGGACGCGTACCGACAATTAGACCAACAACCTCCGGGAAATTCTTGATTTCATCGTAGATGGACTTTAGTCTCTCAACGGGCGCATACGTGTTTGTGAAAGCCTGAAAATAGACAAGAAACTTTTTTGCTTTATATCGCCTTCCTATTCGCTCAATACCGATTGATATCTGTTCTCTTACCGATAATGTTCTTTTTGATGGATCGTACTCAGAACCTGCATAGCAGTATATACACCCTTCTGTCCCTTTTATTCCATCTCTATTGGGACAGGTGAATCCAGCATCAACCGTAACACGGTAAACCCGCTCGCCAAATATAGACTTAAGATATGAGGAAAAGGTTCTAAACCTCGCTTCCACAGTCTCTTCCTAAATAGTAGTGAAAGGCAGGAATGATCTCCTGCCCTCTATTACTCTTCTCCCTCTTCTTCAAATTCAAGGCCTATCGGAACAAGCTCGGCAACATCACCTATGTTCCACTCTTTCAACTTCTCTTTACCTTCCTCTTCACACTCAAGGGGAACAGAGATAAAAAATCCCTCTCCAGATTGTCTGCAGTGCTGCGCAATTGCCTTTGCCCTATTCTCTGCCTCTTCTGTCTGAAGAGATTGGCAATCTTCAACCTGAATGGCTATCTGATACTCCACCTCTTCATCTTTATAAACGGCAAGGAAATCGGGCTTATACTCTTCGTCTGTATCAACGTCATACACTTCAAACCCTTCCATCTCAAGGACGGTTGCCATGAGTTCGGCAAGCTCTTCCCTTGTTAACTTCTCTTCCATAAATTCCTCCGAAATTCAGTAACTGTTTAAGTTAATTTATAACGCTTTAAAATTATTTCCATAAGAAAAGAGCTCTACCCGGCAACCTGAGAAACAGCAACTTTCTTGTTTATTATCTCAGCTGCTTTAATAGCAATATCCGCAGTAATTCTGGCACACCGTTCTCTCCTTTCAGCACTCCTTGGTGAAATACCCGTTTTCCTTGCCCAGTTCACAATAGAATCCCTGCAAAGAACAGAATCGGGAGAAGCACCGGGAATCAAACTTCCATTACCGGAAAAGATAGGAAGGACAGAGTTGTTGTGAAACTCCACAAGTTCCTCTACGGCAGATTCTATCTCATCTTCAGGAAGAGAAACTGCAAAAACCACAAAAGCACCCGTAAGAGCTCCACATATTGAATGCCACTTAACGGGAATCTTCATCTTGTTTTCAATCACTTCATCAAAAGAGATATCAAGCCCTGCGGTCTCCACAAAAGCCCTTATTACTCCGTACTCGCAATCTCTTTCCCAGTAGCCTTTGTAAGCCACCTTTCCAAGCTCTTGCAGATCCTCCACTCTGTTCAGAGCCCTTTCACCAAGCAAATCTCTGTACTTCTTTATATTTTTCAAAATGTCTTTAATTTCAAACATGTTTCACCTCCTCAATGTCTATCGCTAATATATGAAAAGTACAATGGAAATCAAGAGAAACTGTGGTAAAATTTTTTATTATGAAAAAAGGGCTGATTGCACTGTTTATAACGTTACTTTCCATTTCAACAGCCAGCGCTTCAAACTGCCCATCTATAGAATCCGTAGAAAAACAGATATCTGGCATTTTCAAAAAGAGAATCCACGTCAAAGCCGTCTACCCGATAGGTATCGAAGGATTCTGCAGAGTAATAACAGCAGAAGCGGGGAACTTTTTCATAGATACACAGGAGAAATATCTTGTTCAAGGGCTTATTTTTAAATTGCCTGATAGACAGGTTGACAAAGACTTTCTCAACTTCCTCGAAAGAGCTGTCGACTTTAAAGTTGGTAAAGGCAAAAAGTACGTTTACGTAATCGTTGACCCCGATTGTAAAGCATGCAGAAACAGCAGTGACAAGATAAAAGAGTTTTTAAAAAATGGCATTCAGTTAAAGTTTATAGTAGCGCCATTTTCAGGAAAAGAGGCAGAAGAGAAAGCTTACAAACTTGTATGCAACCATGGCGGGCTGGAAATGTTTTTATCTGGAAATTACAGAGGGAAAGTCTGCAGCGAAGGGAAACTCAAGGTGTGGTCAGTTATGGATAAACTAAAGGCAAGAGGCCTCGTTGATACACCTGTCTTTATACTCCCGGACGGAAAAGTCTATTTGGGCGCAGAAAATGTGGAGAATGTAATTGAAAGATTAAAAAGCAGAGGGAAGAAACCCTCTGCGAATTAGTTATCTAAAGGATAAACGCTTACAACCTTCTTGTTTCTTCTTCTCTCAAACTTAACTACACCGTCAACAAGGGCAAAAAGCGTGTAGTCTCTTCCAACACCAACATTAGCGCCGGGATGGACGCTTGTTCCTCTCTGTCTAACGAGGATATTACCGGCCTTTACTATCTGTCCATCGTGCCTTTTAACACCAAGCCTTTTACCAATCGTATCTCTACCGTTCTTGGTAGAACCCATACCTTTCTTATGTGCCATAACAAACCTCCGATTAGCCTACAATCTCTTCAATCTTTAGCTCTGTAAAGTGCTGACGATGACCATACTTTCTCTGATAGTGCTTCTTAGCCTTGTACTTAAACACAATAATCTTTTTGCCTTTACCGTGTCTTACCACTGTGGCTTTAACTTTAGCACCTTTAACTTCGTCACCAACCTTTACGCTTCCGTCATCATTTCTTATCATGAGTGTTTCAAGCTCAACCTCTGACCCTTCAGGTAGGTTGATCTTTTCAACCTTTAAAACCTGACCGGGCTCAACAACATACTGCTTTCCGCCGGTTCTAACAACTGCATACATTACGGAATACCTCCGGGCAATAAAGTTATAAGAAGCAGAGGTGTAATTTATAACAAAAATACCTCTCTGGTCAAGATGCAAATATATGCAAATTTAACTTTTCTGCCATACATTCACCGTTAAAAGGCACTATATTAATATCCGTTACCAATTTCAGGACAAAGGAGGAGAGTATGAACAGATTTTATGAAATAGAGAAGGCAGGGACGGCAGACTTTGCCTCTTTCCTTTCAAAGGTATTCTTAAATATGTTTCTGGGACTCTTGCTGACGGCAATATCCGCCTACATGACACTTGCCACGGGCCTGTGGGCAAGGATAGGTACAGTGGGAGCTATCGGTTTTGGAATCTTGAGTTTCGTTCTTGTAATAATGACCGGCGTTTTAAGAAAGAACGGACTACTGGCAGGCATAATGTTTTACCTCTTTTCAGCCTGCGAAGGCATTTTGCTTGCACCTATTTTTTACATTTACACCGGTGCCTCCATCATAACAGCTTTTGCCTCTGCCAGCATTCTCTTTGGAATAATGGCACTGCTTGCAATGACAAAGAAGGTCGATTTTAGACAGTTCGGAACCTATCTGTTCGTTGGACTGATAGGAATAATCGTTGCATCTCTGCTTAACATGTTTCTCTTTCACTCCGCAGGATTCAACATGGCAATAAATGCTATAACGATCATCATATTTTTAGGACTCACGGCCTACGATATACAGACACTTGAAGAGGTAGCATACACAGACGGAAACGCATTCTTCGGTGCTCTTGCCCTGTACCTTGACCTTATAAACCTTTTCCTCGCCATCCTGAGCCTGTTTGGCGAAAGAAGAGATTAACCGTAGGGCGGTTTAGCACCGCCCTTTTTAAAATATCTTCCATAAAAATTCCTTTCCTTTCATAAAAATTCTTTTCCTTTCTCCCCTTGACGTCCAATCCCTCTCTATCTATATTTAAAATTGGAATTAATGAAATCTAAAATAACCTTTTAAGGGAGGGAACGATGTTTGGAGGATTCTTTGGTAGAAATAGAGGATTTGATCCCTTTGAAGATTTCTTTAGACTCTCAAAAGAGATGGAGAGAATGCTTGCAGAACTTACACGGTCATTTGGTGAAGTCCCTGGATTTGAAGTGGGATTTGAACCAAGAGTAGAGATGTACGAAACACCGGATGAACTGGTGGTAAGAGCTGAGATGCCGGGGCTTGACAAAGACAGCATAGACGTAAGAGTAAGGGGAAATCACCTTATTATAAAAGGTGTTAAAAAGCAGGAGCAGAAAGAAGAGAAAGAAAACGTTTTCTTCAGCGAGAGCTTCTACGGTGAATTTCAGAGAATAATACCGTTACCCGTAGAGGTAAAAGAAGAAGGCATAGAGGCAACCTACGACAAGGGAATACTTGAAATAAGACTTCCAAAAGCCGAAACGGCAAAGAAAGAAGTGAAAATAATAGTAAAAGAGCCGGAAGAAAAGGAAAAGGGAGAAAACGAAGAGAAGTAACCTCCGGCGGGGGATTCTTCCCCCGCTTTATTTCTTTCTCCTCATAAATCTTCACAAATCCCACCGTGGTAAAATTCAATCTGCACCATAAATTTCAACCTAATCACTCCCGACACACATAGGAGGCTTCCTTGCAGATTGAAATTGAAAAACTGGTTTACGGTGGGAAAGGACTCGGAAGATACAGAGGCAGAACATTCTTTGTGCCGTTCACAGCACCTGGAGACATCGTCGAAGTAAGGGAAACATCAAGGAAGAGCGGTTACAGTGAAGGTGAAGTTATAAAAATTCTGAAAAAGGGGAAAAACCGCATAAAACCGCGATGCCCCTACTTTGGAAAATGCGGAGGATGTGACTGGCAACACATAGATTACGATTCTCAGGTTGAGTTTAAAAGGAGTATCCTTGAAGAGAACCTTCAAAAAATTGGAAGGATAAAAAAACCGAATATCGATGAAGTCATACCATCACCGTCACCCTGGCACTACAGAAACCGAGCCCAGCTAAAGGTTAAAAACGGTAAGGTCGGATTCTACGCAAAGGGAACCCACGAAATTGTTGACATAGACACCTGTTACATTCTAAAAGAGGACATTGCAGGCGCAATTCCAAAAATAAAAGAACTTGTTAAAAGGCTTGCAACTGAACCAAACGAGGTTCACATATACTCCTCTAACAAGAACGAAGTTATCCTCAAGCTTGTCTATCAGGGAAAGTTTAAAAAGGTAACACTAAGCCTTGAAGAAATCAGAAATATTTTAGAGATAAACGTAATCGGTTTTGGCATCTACAAGACGGGCGAATCTGGATATCCTGAAAGAATTAAATTTTTCGGAAAAGACTTTACGTACGAAACGGTAGATAAGTTTAAGTTCCGCGTCAGTGCCGACTCCTTCTTTCAGGTTAACAGATTTCAGGTAGAAAACCTCATTAAAAAAGTCTCCCGCGGTGCAATGGAATATCAATATCTGCTTGCTGCAGACCTATACTGCGGCGTTGGAACGCTAACAATACCTGTAGGAAGGTACGTTCACAGGGCTTTTGGAATAGAGGCAAACTTTTCCGCAATAAGCGATGCCCTTTATAATAAAGACATAAATGGACTGAGAAATATAAGCTTTTACTGTCGCGAAACGGAAGAGGGTATAGAAATCATTAAAGAAAACAGCCCCGACTTAATAGTTATCGACCCACCAAGGAGTGGCTTAAGCCAGAGAATCATAAGGGAAATTGCTTCTCTTCCAAGACTTAAAAGGATTATCTATGTCTCCTGCAATCCGGCAACCCTTGCAAGAGATATAGCACTGTTCTATCAACACGGCATTCACATGGAAAAATCAAAACTCATAGATATGTTCCCGCAAACTTACCACATAGAAACAATAGCCTTTTTAAGGAAGGTGAGATAATGGCTGACATAAGTGTTGAACTTTTTGGTGTAAAGTTTGAAACACCCGTTTGGACTGCTTCAGGCACGTTTGGATTTGGTCTTGAGTACGAAAAGTACACGGACTTAAACCGTATAGGTGCCGTGTGTGTTAAAGGTCTATCAATAAAACCTAAAGAGGGAAATCCGCCACCAAGGATATGGGAAACGCCCTGCGGCATGCTTAACTCAATAGGCCTTCAGAATCCGGGCGTTTACCATTTCATAGAAAAAGTACTGCCAAAACTTAAAAAATACAGACTAAAGGTAATCGCAAATGTTTACGGAACGACCTACGAAGAGTACAGGGCAGTTGCAGAAGCCCTTAAAGGTGTTGAAGGCGTTCACGCAGTTGAGGTGAACATCTCCTGTCCAAATGTGAAAAAAGGCGGACTTGCTTTTGGAACAGATCCGAAAGAAGCGGCAAAAATAACAGAAATTGTAAGGAAAGCCACAGATAAACCCGTAATAATGAAGCTCTCACCAAACGTTACAAACATTGTGGAAATAGCAAAAGCCGTAGAAGAAGCCGGAGCAGATGCAATATCCGCCATAAATACCCTCCTTGGTATGGCAATAGACATAAGAACTAAAAAACCCAGGCTAAAAAATGTAGTAGGCGGACTTTCCGGTCCCGCCATAAAGCCGGTAGCTGTAAGAATGGTCTTCCAGATAGCGAAAGCGGTATCCATTCCCGTAATAGGAATTGGCGGTATAACCACCTGGGAAGACGCCGTTGAATTCATAATAGCAGGAGCTTCAGCCGTTCAGGTTGGAACGGCAAATTTCCTCAATCCAAACGCTGCTGTTGAGATCGCTGAAGGCATTAAAAAATATCTTGAAGATAATGGACATAGATGCATTGAAGAGATAAAAGGAAAAGTTAAAGTGTGAAAAGGGCGCCTAAAGCGCCCTTTCTCATCTCATGTTAAAGTAGAGAACTTTCCTTACATTACCGTTTACCAAAATATCCACCTCATACTTTCCCTGCGGCCAGTTTCTGTTCGGCGGCATTTCAAGGTAAAACTTGAGATAATTTTTGGTGACTGGACGGCTCAACGTAATGGATTTTCTTATGATGTACTCTTTTTCACCGGAGGGTCTAAAGTAGTACCAGACGGTGTCTATGTTTGCCTTTGCAGATGATGAGATTTCACATACGGCGTAAACACTTCTTGTATTGACTGGAAACGCTGGTTGAGTGCCTGCCCTCTCAAAAGCAGCAACAGAAAGCTCATTCATCACGGCACATCTGCCAAATCTTACTATACCAGCCGGTTTTTGATTGAAGGTAGTTTGAGGCTTTTTAATAACACTGCTGCTTCTATACAGAGCAGCTACCTGTTCAGGAGAAAGGGCATAGTTGAATATCTTTACTTCATCAATCATTCCTTTAAAGTCCGGATCAAAAAAGCTCCAGTTTGAATGGCCTATAAAGTTCTGGAATCTCTCAACGTTGGCGACAGAATTTCCGAATTTTTGAGCAACTTTTCGCCCATTTATGTAGATAGCCATTTCTCTATTACTGTTGTTTATTGTAAAGCAGTAAAATTTTGCCTTTCCGTTTTCTATACCGCCGGGATAAGTTAATCTTCCAACACTTCGGTTTATATTGCCGTCACTGTTTATCCAGCTTTCAACGGCGATGTTGTTGGTTGTTCCCACCCTTCCAAACCAAACGTTCATTCCGTTAGAATCACCGGGACCGTTTCCAAAATCAACTATCCTTTCAAAATTTCTCGGCTCTTCAAACCTTGCCCATGCACAGACACTCATTCCTTTGCTCCAGATTGCACCAAAAGGTGGAAGTTTCACATAACCGTTGCCCGAAAAGTAAAGAGCTTTCCCCTTTGCACCGTTAACACACGCCACGTTACCCTTTATTTCACCATCCTGCCCGTGACCTGAATAGTCTTTAGCAGTGCAGGTATCAAAGCTGTAGTAGGCAACAGGTCTTCTATCAAGCTTTATAGAAGAACGGAAAACAGGTTTTATCTCGTCAATAAAAGCGTACTCAAAAAACCAGCCGTTAGCCTTTGCAAAAAGGTCAACAGTCGTGTATCTCCTATTATTCCTCACAGGTATCGTATATACGTACCACCTCTTCCCATCCACCGTGGCAGTCTTTACTGTCTTCCCGTTAACCTTAAGAACCATAACCCAATCGCCATTCCTATTACCAGCCACTTTCACTCTAATAGCTTTTATGTTCCGCTGTGGAAATCTGCACCTCAGGTGAGCCGGAACTGACGTTGAAACAGGATGAAGATAAAATGCACCCCCGCTACCACCCGGTGGAGGATTTGCATCGCCTATTGTCCTTATCGGATACTTCCAGCCAAAATGCTCCTGACTGTGATATATCGGTGTGCTTATTGTCTGGACAATCTGACAGTAGTTTGCCCAGTTTTCCTGATAGGCGAAGGCAAAGCCGGTATAAATAATAGAAAGTAGAAAAGCAAAACAGACAGTTAAAAAACATGGCTTTTTAAAAGAAACCATATTTCCTCCCCGAAAGATAAATTGAGAAGTTGACGGAAAAGCCACCCCCTCGTAACTAAATTTATATTAAAAATTTTTAAGAGTAAAGATTTATGGATGGGAAATTTGCTTTTTTCCTACGAGGAAAAAAGGGCTTTGACTTTTGCAAGAAGAAGCTCATACTCAAGGTAGATAGAATCCACAAAAGCCTGAAGAGGATCTTCTTCCGTGAGACTTTCAGCAAAGTGTTCTTTCAAAAATTCAACAACTGCCTTTTCAAAACTGTCCCTATCGTGATTTTCTCTCTCTTCTTCGATAGCTTTAGAGAGAGCTTCCTCTTTTGAAAGCCCTCTCTCTATGTTGTTTTTATATTTCTCTTCAAGTTTCTTTTTAATCTCTTCCATTACAGTTCTCTCTCAACGGTTTCTATTGTGTAACACTCCACGACATCACCAACCTTAATGTCGTTAAAGTTCTCAAGTCCAAGACCACATTCGTATCCAGCCTGCACTTCCCTGACGTCATCTTTAAACCTCTTTAAGGATGCAATCTTACCGTCGTAGATGATGACACCGTCTCTCACAAGTCTCACATTGGCGTTTCTTCTTATAACACCATCTTTAACGTAGCAACCGGCAACGGTTCCAACTTTCGGCACCTTAAATGTTGCTCTCACTTCAGCACTTCCAAGGTAAACCTCTTTTTCCTCAGGCTGGAGGAGACCCTGCATGGCTTTTTTGACTTCATCAACAATGTCGTAAATAACACGGTAAGTACGCATATCAACTTTTTCTCTCTCTGCCGCTTTTCTGGCAGCAGAATCAGGCCTGACGTTAAATCCAACAATAATGGCGTTTGACGCTGCCGCAAGCATCACATCGTTTTCAGTAATGGGACCAACACCTGCGTGTATTATCTTAACTTTAACTTCATCTGTTGAAAGTTCTTCAAGGGATTTACGTATAGCCTCTATTGAACCTTGAGCATCGGCCTTAAGAACGATGTTAAGTTCTTTAACTTCACCTTCCTGTATCTGAGCAAAAAGGTCTTCAAGGGATACTCTCTTTTCCTTCTCAAGAGCAGATTCTCTGGCAAGCTCCTGTCTCTTCTCTGCTATCTTCCTTGCCGTCTTTTCATCCTTAACAACATAGAATTTATCACCAGCAAGAGGCACATCTTCAAGGCCGAGAATCTCAACAGCCATTGAAGGTCCTGCCTCTTTAACAGGCTTTCCTTTATCATCAAACATAGCTCTTATCTTGCCTGCGTAGAGACCTGCAACAATCGGATCACCAACTTTAAGCGTTCCGGACTGCACCAGCAACGTTGCAACAGGACCTCTCTGTTTATCAAGTTTAGCCTCAAGAACAACGCCACGAGCCTTTTTATTGGGATTAGCTTTAAGTTCCATGAGTTCAGCCTGAAGTGCAATCATCTCAAGAAGTTCATCAACACCTTCACCGGTTTTTGCTGAAACGGGCACCATAATAGTTGTGCCACCCCAGTCTTCAGGAATAAGGCCATGCTGCGTTAACTCCTGCTTAACTCTATCGGGATTTGCACCGGGTTTATCAATCTTGTTAATAGCGACAATTATAGGCACACCAGCAGCCTGAGCATGGTTTATGGCCTCTATGGTTTGAGGCATAACGCCGTCATCTGCCGCAACGACAAGAACGGCGATATCTGTTACCTGCGCTCCCCTTGCCCTCATTGCGGTGAAGGCTTCATGTCCCGGCGTGTCAAGGAAGGTAATCCTTTTCTTTCCTTCAGTTGTATCAACCTCTACAATGGAAGCACCTATGTGCTGCGTAATTCCGCCGGCTTCACGTTCGGCAACTTTTGTGTTTCTTATGTAGTCAAGGAGTGTCGTTTTTCCGTGGTCAACGTGTCCCATTACGGTTACAACGGGAGGTCTTGGTTTAAGATCCTCCGGTTTGTCCTCTGTCTCTTCAAGTTCCGCCTCAAGGACAGCCTCTTCCTCTTCGGCACCTTCAAGCTTTGCAACTTTTCCGTATTTTTCAACAAGCTTACTTACCGTTTCAAAATCTATCGCCTGATTAATGGTCACAAACTTACCAAGAGATATAAGGTCTGCGATAAGCTTATTAGGGTCTTCGCCCATCTTTTCGGCAAGCTCTCTAACAGAAATAACTTCCGGAACAATAACCGTTTTAGCTTTCTCTTCCTCTTCAATGAGCCTTTGAAGCTGTTCTTCTTCAGAGAGCTGCTCAAAAGGAACCTCTTCAGGTTTCTCTTCTTTTTTCTTTTTCTTCTTACGCTTTTTAGCCTTTGCCCTGTTTTTCTCTTCTATTTTACGCATAAGTTCCATAAAGTGCTTCTCACTTTCTCTCTCTTTCTCTTCTCTCTTTTTCTCAGCTATTATCGCTTCTTCCGTCTTGGGTTTCTCTTTCTCCCTCTGTTCTTTGGTTGAAGCGACCAACTTTTCAAGCTGTTCCCTCGTGATTTTTTCCT
The DNA here is from genome assembly GCF_000421485.1 of Desulfurobacterium sp. TC5-1. Taxonomy (NCBI): domain Bacteria; kingdom Pseudomonadati; phylum Aquificota; class Aquificia; order Desulfurobacteriales; family Desulfurobacteriaceae; genus Desulfurobacterium; species Desulfurobacterium sp. TC5-1. The sequence goes on from NZ_ATXC01000002.1 coordinate 130,561, forward strand.
CTTTTTTAGAAGCTGGCGCAGGACGCCTTCTGTCTCTCTGAGGATGCCTTCTGTCTCTCCTCTCTCTGTGACCTTTTTCTCCCTTTTCTTCCTCTCTCCTGCGAGGAGAACGACGCCTTCTGCGCCTTTTCGCAAGCTCTTCAGGTGAAAGAATCCTTACATCCTTCTTTTCTCTCTGTCTTCTTTCTCTTCTTGTCTCTTTTTCACCTTTTTTCTCTTCCTGTCTCTCAACTTTTTGAGAAGGAATGTTTGGTTTCAAAGGTTTAACTTCTTTTTCTGAAACAGTCTTCTCGGCAGAGACTTCAGGTTTCTCCACTTTTTCTATTTTTACAGGTTCTTTTTTCTGTTCAGCAGGTTTTTCTTTTCTTTTAACTGCAGGTTTCTTTTCAGGAGGTTTAATAAACTCCTTAACAAGCATAACCTGTTTTTCGTCAAGCCCTGACTGAGCATTTTTTACCTGAATATCAAGCTCATTTTTAAGTTTCTCTATCAGCTCTTTTGAACTCATTCCAAGTTCTTTAGCAAGCTGATACACTCTCGTCTTAGCCAATTACAACCTCCAAATTGTTTACGCCTTAAATATAAACACCCGCGCAATTATATCAACTTTTAAAAGGCGTTTTCTATGTGGTTAACTTTTACCCGACCTTCACCTTTTTCAATTCCTATAACATCAAACCTCAAACTCTCAAACTTAACCTTATAAGTACTTAAAAACTTAAAAGCTGCTTTCTTTACTCTTTCTATCTTCCTCTGGGTTACAGCCTCTTCAGGCATAACATGAGAACCGGATTTCCTTAATTTTACCTCAACAAACACAACTGTTTTAGAATAAGGATCAAAAGCAACAATATCAATTTCGCCGTAATAACTCCTGAAATTTCTCTTCAAAATAGAGTAACCTTTCTTGAGTAGATATCGGGAAGCAATCCTTTCCCCTTCTTCCCCTGAATTTACACTCTCTAACCCGCCCAAAACTCCTCCTGTGAACAGGTGAAGCACCGTTTTCTCTGAGTAAAATTATATGCTCTTTCGTAGGATAACCCTTATGCTTTTTAAAATTATATTCAGGAAACACCTCATGAATAGATTCCATTATAAAATCCCTTGTAACCTTTGCAACAATACTTGCAGCGGCGCAGGAAAGGCTTTTTTCATCACCTTTAACAAGATTGAGCTGATTCTTTCCAAAAGGAAGGAGAAAAACCGCATCGGTGACTGCAAAATCAGGTTTCACAGATAAAGATTCAACCGCCCTCATCATTGCCAGCTTTGTTGCATTTAAAATGTTTATTTCGTCTATTTCAATGCTGTCAGCAAAACCAACACCAACAGATATGGCCTTTTCAAAAATTTCAAAAAAAAGAGCTTTCCTCTGCTTCTCGGAAAGTTTTTTTGAATCTCTAAAGATAAAAGGCGAAATTCCTTTTGGAAAGACAACTGCGGCAGCAACAACGGGACCCGCAAGGGGGCCCCGTCCAGCCTCATCTATACCAACAACATACTTTTTTCCTGACTGCCACAGTTTTGACTCATAAAATATTATTTTTTCTTTGTCATCCACTCTTTCTTCTCTTTAATTCTTGCAGCCTTACCCTTACGCTCTCTGAGGTAGTAAAGTCTTGCTCTTCTTACAATACCTCTCTTGAGAACTTCAACCCTTTCAATCACCGTAGCATTAAACGGGAAAATCCTCTCAACACCGATTCCGTAAGAAACCTTCCTCACGGTAAAAGTACCGTCTGTGCCACTGCCTCTCTTTCTGATAACAACACCTTCAAATGCCTGGACTCTCTCCTTGTCACCCTCTTTCACTTTAACATAAACTCTTACGGTATCACCAGGCCTGAAGTCAGGAAGAGGGACCTTTGCGGCGTACTTCTCCTTTACCGCCTGCATAAGCTCGTCCATTCCAGCCATATCTAAAACCTCCAGAATTCATTTCACCGCTGTGCGAAGTTCAAATTATATTTGGAAAATTGGAAAAGTCAACCGCCGAAGGGAAATCAAGCATCTTTACACCACTTAGGCTTTCCAGGTAAGCATTTTAAAGATATTTATTGAACGACTGGAATTTATTTTTTAAAAATTTCAGACTTTAACGGATAATTGCAATTGACAATGCAAATTAAAATAAATTAAAATTTATTAAACAAATCCATTATTGGGGGTTAATCATGGGAAGAAAAATTACAGAAATTGAAGGAATTGGAAATGCTTATGCCGAAAAATTAGCAGAAATAGGCATAGCAACTGTGGAGGACCTCCTTGAGAAAGGAGCTACTGCAAAAGGAAGGGAAGAAATTTCCGAGAAAACAGGCATATCAAAAAAGACAATTTTAAACTGGGTAAACAGAGCAGATCTGATGCGGATAAAAGGTGTTGGTGAAGAATATGCCGACCTTTTAGAAGCCGGCGGCGTTGACAGTGTTCCTGAACTCGCAAGGAGAAATCCAGAAAACCTGTACAGGAAACTAAAAGAGGTAAACGAGCAGAAAAAATTAGTACGTCAGATTCCGGGGATAAAACAGATAGAGAACTGGATAGAGCAGGCTAAAGAATTGCCTAAAAAAGTTACACATTAAAAAAAGGGGGGGCTTTTGCACCCCCTAAAAAATAAAGAGAAGGATAAAACAAAAATTTGAGGGATAGGAGGCAGGAGTGGAACTTTTCAAAATACTCTTCGATTTCAACTTCTCTAAATTCATAACGACAAAGATAGCAGGAGCAACACTGGCTATTGCATATGTTGTAGAAGCTTTAGTCGCACTTGCTGCACTGCTTGGAAGCTACAAGGAAGGGGCTGCTGCATTTATAGGAACATTTATAGGAATTATAATCTTTCTGCCCCTTGTGATGATTGGAACAAGAGTCTGGATGGAAGGTATGATAAGCCTTATTAAAGTAGCAGAAGAAAGTACCAAAATCAGAGAACTTTTAGAGAAAAAAGTTGATTCAGATTAAAGTTTTACACTGTGGAATCCTCTAAATTTGAATGCCAGACCACGCATTCAGGAGGGTTCCATGGAATATCCAGATTTTTTTGAAAAAATAGAGAAAATCAAGGTGAAAGACGAACTTGCCACATTCTTAGGAGCCGGAAACGGAATTTTTGAATACTCCTACTACGATATGGTGAAGATAACAGGGCACAGCTGTGCAACCGTTGCAGGCGGTTATCTAATAGCATCAGAAGGGCTAAAGCACCTCTACAAAGATGAGATTCCTGTAAGAGGAAACATAAAAGTTGAAATTTCAAAATTGCCAACGGAAAATAACTTTGGGGTTATAGGCCTAATCATCTCTGCAATAACAGGTGCAGGCGGCGATGATGGATTTTCCGGCATACCTGACGGGCGGTTTAAAAGGAGAGGATTGCTGTCCTTTAACGCCAACGTGCCTTACGACGTTGTTATGACAAGACTTGATAATGGAAAACAGGTGGGAATAAACTACAACCCGTATGCTGTTGTAAATCCGAAAGAGATACTGAAAACCGTTTTGAATCCAGATGCGACCGAAGAAGACATCAGAGCATTTCCCAAAAAGTTTCAGAAAATGGTGGCAACAATCTTTGAAAACAGAGATAAAGTTATTAAGGTAGAAGAGCTTTAAAGTATAAATGATTTTTTTTTGGTGGAGGTGGCGGGAATCGAACCCGCGTCCGGAGATGCGGTCCGGATAGCTTCTACACGCTTAGCCTGTGTTTTATTGCTTCGCTTCGGAGTTAGCCCACAGGCAGGCGCTCCGAAGCTATCCCCGTAAAGTTTCGGTTATCACCTCCGGGGAAAAGGTGATAACCTATCTCCCCTCTCTGTCGCCCTACCTGTAGCCGGGGAAATGAGCCACAGGGGACGTCGCTGCGTTATTAGGCAGCGAGAGCTAAGTTTTCGTCGGCAGCTATTTGCTGTGCCTTTTTTACGAGGTAGGCGCCTCGGCGTGCCGCTATCCGTACCGTTGCATCCCCGTCGAAACCTGTCACCCCCATTATTTATAAAGACAAATGAGGGTAGAACAAAATCCTTATTCAATTTTGCATAATAGTAATTTATGCTATAATGGAATTTTGGCAATTATTTCATCAACAGGTCTTTGGCCCATTTAACATCAAAACCTTGTTTTAAAATCAAATAGGCTTCGTCCCTCTGAGAAAGTTGAGAGTGCCACACTCCAAAGTGGATGAAGAGAAAAATAACTCCCATAAAAGCACCTATCAAAAGGGCGGGGTAAAGGAGGGAAGGAATTTCCCTTCCTAAAATCTGAAGCCTGACTGCATCCTTATTACAGGCACTTCTGCAATCAAGACACATGGTACACTCTGTATTATTAAATTCAACGCTTTTATAAGGTTTAAGACCGATAATGCATTTTGAACACAACTTGCAGTCGTTACACTTTTCCGGACATCTCCTGAGATGCGTGAAAGAAAACAGGTTAAAAATCCCGTAAAAAGCACCTAAAGGACACAGATATTTGCACCAGAACCTCGGGATTACAATGGAAGAAACAACAATGGCAAGCAGAATGGCAGCCACCATGGGTTTGTTACCTTTAAAAAGTTCAATCCAGAATTTAAAAAGTTCAATATCGGCAGCAGCATTGATGTTTTGATTCATCATAGCCATCATCTGTGCAGGTATCTGGAAAATTATGTAGAGAATCCAGGCAAGCAGTACAAACTTTATCGAGCGCAAAGGGTAATCCATAAAGTTATAAAATTTCCAGCTCTTTATCTTCTCACCAAACTTATCAATCTTCTTGAAAAAAGAGATTTTACTCCTAACAAAGGTAATGTAATCTTGAAGTGTTCCAACAGGACATATAAAACTACAAAATCCCTTACCGAAGATAAGGGTAGTCAGTATTGCCGATACCATTATCGCCATTGCCGCAGGGTGGAACGGGTCAGTTACACCACTTCTAACTTTCATAATGATGTCATAAACGCCAGAAATTGGACAAAAACCATCCATAAAATCGGGACGCTGTGCTCCGTAATAGACAAACTGTGCATATTCAAAAATTCCGTAAGCCACAAGAAGGAAAAAAGCGGTCTGAACGAGCCATCTGATTTTTCTTATGTTCATTTTCTTCTCCAAAAATTTCGTTATTTGAACTAAAAATAGACCGCTTTTGTTTTTGGCAAATAAATAAAATTATTGTTTTATTAAAAACAGAGGGCTAACCCTCTGTTTTTTCCACATTTTCAGGTTTTATTCTGGCAAATCTTCTCTTACCTACCTGAAGAATTAATTCCTTTTCAAGAACATCAACCTTTTTATTCTCATCAAGAACTTTTTCGCCATCTATTCTGACACCGCCACCTTTTATCTGTCTTCTACCTTCAGATGTACTCTTAACAAGCCCTGCCTCCTTTAAGAGCCTTGGAAGCCAGACAGGATTTTCAGGAACCTTTATTTTTGGTTCCGGAATCTCTTCCGGCAACTCTCTCTTTGAAAAAACTCTCTCAAAGTGGGCTCTTGCCTCCCTGGCTGCCTCCTCTCCGTGGAAGGTGGAAACGATAACCTCTCCAAGTCTTTTCTTTGCTTCCATTGGATGGAGTTTTCCTTCGGCCACTTCTTTTCTCATCCTCTCTATTTCTTCTTCAGGAAGCCTTGTAACAAGCTCGTAGTAGCGCCACATAAGTTCGTCTGAAATCCTCATAACTTTACCAAACTGCTCTTTCGGATCTTCCATTATGCCAATGTAGTTTCCAAGGGACTTACTCATCTTCTGAACGCCGTCAAGCCCCTCAAGAATAGGCATCATTATGCAGGCCTGCTGGGACTTACCGTACTCCCTCTGAAGGTGCCTTCCCACAAGAAGGTTAAATTTCTGATCTGTCCCTCCAAGTTCAACATCGGCTTCAAGTGCAACAGAGTCGTATCCCTGAAGGAGAGGATAGAGAAACTCATGTATGTGAATGGGCCTGTTTTCTCTGAATCGCTTGGCAAAATCGTCCCTCTCAAGCATCCTTGCAACAGTGTACTTTGAAGCAAGCCTTATAAGATCTGCAGAAGACATCCCTGAAAGCCACTCACTGTTAAAGACAACAACCGTTTTTTCAGGATCAAGAATCTTATAAACCTGCTGGGCATAAGTTTCAGCGTTCTTTAAAACCTCTTCCCTCGTTAAAGGCGGTCTCGTTTCGCTCTTCCCGGTAGGATCACCAATCATTGCTGTAAAATCACCTATCAGGAAATAGACCGTATGCCCGAGTTCCTGAAAATCTCTCAACTTCCAGAGCAAAACTGTATGTCCAAGGTGAAGATCCGGAGCCGTCGGGTCAAAGCCGGCTTTTACCTTCAAAACCTTTCCTTTTTTTAATTTTTCAAGGAGTTCCTCTTCTCCAATAATTTCAGCAACGCCTCTTTTTATAATCTCAAGTTGCTTTTCAGGATTCATTCATCTCCTCCTGTTCTAATTTCCATAGCCGTCTCGTCACAGTTTGGAAACTTCACACAATTTATACAGTCACGCCATATTTTCTGGGGAAGCGTGTTTTTATCTATCTTTTCAAACCCAAGTTTTTCAAAAAAGTCAACCTGATACGTAAGTGTAAATACTCTGTTTATTCCGAGAGTTTCTGCATCTTTAAGACAACTCTTAACAAGAGCTGTACCTATTCCCTGTTTTAGCCGTTCAGGATGGACAGCAAGGGAACGAACCTCCGCAAGGTTATCCCAGACAACAGTTAAAGCACAAACACCAAATATCTTTCCAGCCTCTTCATAAACGAAGAAGTCTCTTATGCTTTCGTAGATGCTGTTGAGAGAACGGGGAAGCATCAGCCCTTTCTTTGCGTATTCATTGATGAGAAACTGTATTGCCTCTGCATCCTTTATCGTTGCCTTTCTTATTGTTCCTTTCAATTTTCACCTGCCCTTAAAACTTTTATAGGATCTGTTTTTGCAGCCTTTTTAGCAGGATAAATAGTTGCTAAGACACTTATCAATATAGCCGCTATACCGGCAATTATACAGTCTGACGCCTGAAGTTTAAACGGCAGGTGGTCTATGTAGTAAACATCAGGCGGAAGGGCTATAAGCTTATACTTTTCACCTATGTATGAGATACCTATCCCTAAAAACTCTCCAATTGCCGTTCCTATTATGCCTATTAAAAGCCCCTGAGCCATGAAAATTTTCAGTATAAATCCATCCTGGGCACCAAGCGTCTTAAGTATAGCAATATCTTTGCTGCGGTAGTTAACGTTCATCATAAGAAGACTTGAAATGTTGAAAGAGGCAACTATAACAATAAGGGTCAGTATCAGGAACATTGCTAACTTCTCGAGCTTCAAGGCAGAGAAGAGACTTTTATTCATTGATATCCAATCGTTAACCACAAAACCGGGACCAAGCGTCTTCCTTATCTCTTGCTCAACAAGTTTTACATTATCAGGATTGTCAAGTTTAACCATCAATCCTGTAGGTTGCTTCACATTGAACATCTCTTTTACCGTACCTATGTGTGCCAACACCAATGCCGAATCAAACTGATACATACCAACATTAAAAATACCAACAACCTTAAACCTTCCTGTTTTTGGAATGTAGCCGAAAGGGGTTTTTGTTCCCATCGGCGTTATCAGGGTAATGCTGTCACCCACAGAGATACCGACTGTATTGGCCAACGTCTCACCAACAACTGCACCGTTTGGCGTCTTTTCAAAATCTTTCCAATTCCCCATAACAAGATGTGATGGTATGTCCGTTATCTTCGGCTCTTTCGATGGAACACATCCTCTAAGGGTACCACCGGAAAAAGAATGAGCACCGGCAGAGACCATAACAGGAATGTATATGAAAGGTTCTACACCCTTAACATGAGGGAGGGATGAAATCTTCTCTTCAGCTTCTCTATAAGGCGTTTTAAGTTCCGTCCCCATTACAATTATGTCGGCATTACTGGCAAGAAGCCGCTCTTTTATGGCACTCTGAAATCCCGTCATAACAGAGTTAACAATTATGAGAGCCGCCACGCCAACAACAACACCAAGAACCGCTATAAGAAAAACGAAAGAGAGGTAACCGCCTCCCTTCCGTGGTTTTACAGTCCTTAACGAAAACCATTCAATAAGTTTATTCATCCGCCTCTTCTTCTCTCTTCTCCGGCTTAAGCTGCGGGAAGAGAAGTACCTCTCTTATGGAATCTTTATCCGTAAAGAGCATCGTAAGCCTATCTATACCTATGCCTTCTCCTGCTGTTGGAGGCATACCGTACTCAAGTGCTCTTACAAAATCTTCGTCGTAGGCCATTGCCTCTTCATCACCTTTCGCCTTTTCCTGAAGCTGCTGCATGAACCTTTTTGCCTGTTCTTCAGGATTGTTAAGCTCGGAATAGGCGTTAGCTATCTCCTGCCCAAACACAAAAAGCTCAAACCTCTCTACAAGCTCGGGATTGTCTCTCTTTTCTTTTGCAAGAGGGGAAATGGCTTTTGGAAAATCAACAACGAACGTCGGCTGAATAAGTTCTGGTTCAATCAGAATCTCAAAAAGTTCCTGCACCCTCTTGAAGTGGGAAAGCTTTTCCGCATCTTCAACACCGTGTTTCTTTGCTACTTCCAGAACCTTCTGTTCATCGTGGAGAATCTCATCAACCGTAAGCCCTGTCCTTTTTGCAAGCTCACCAACAAAAGAAATTCTTTTCCATGGCCTTTTGAAAGAGATCTTCATTCCCTGATACTCTATCTCTCTTACACCTTTACCTTTTATCTCATCAAGAAGATACTCAAAAAGCTCTTCCGTCATCTCCATCAAGTCGTAGTAATCAGCGTAGGCCATGTACCACTCTATCATCGTAAATTCAGGATTATGCCTTGTGCTTATTCCTTCGTTTCTAAAGTTCCTGCCTATTTCATAAACCCTATCAAGACCACCCACAATTAACCTTTTAAGATACAGCTCAGGTGCTATTCGGAGATAAACGTCTATATCAAGAGCGTTGTAGTGAGTAATAAACGGTTTTGCGGCAGCACCGGAAGCAACAGTCTGAAGAATGGGTGTCTCAACCTCCATAAAACCTCTACTGTTAAGAAAATCCCTTATTTTTTGAATAAGTTTTGAGCGGGTTTTAAATATCTCTCTAACTTCTGGATTAACGATAAGGTCAAGATAACGCTGTCTGTATCTCTTCTCAACATCTTTTAGCCCATGCCACTTTTCTGGAAGCGGTCTCAAAGACTTTGTAAGCGGCGTCATCTCTTTTACTTCTAAAGTGAGCTCCCCTGTTCTCGTTCTAAAAAGCACCCCCTTAACACCTACAATATCACCTATATCTATCAGCTTTTTAAAAACTTTATTGTAAAACTCAGTCCCAACGTCATCTCTCCTTATATAACACTGGAGTCTTCCGGTAGAATCCTGAATATGGAAAAATGCCGCTTTTCCCATAATCCTCATGGAAACAATTCTTCCAGCTAAAGAATAGGTGTCCTCCGGCAACCTTTCATTTTCTCTCTCTTCTTCATCTTTTGTTTTGCCAAACTTCTCTATCAATTCACCGCAGGTAGCATTTGTCTCATACCTGTAAGCATAAGGATTAAAACCTTCCTCTTTCCACTTCTCAGCTTTCTCTTTACGAATTTCCATTATGGTCTTTTCAGCCATTTACGTCTCCTTCCTTTTATTTTCACCAGTTTGCAGAGTGTAATATTATAATCCTAATGACAGATTTGTTAAATCCAACCTGAAAAGCCTCACTTTAGCCACTATAGTAGAATTAGGATATTAATTTCCGGAACTTGAGAGGTTTAACCTGTGAAACTTTTTGAAATCACCGGTAAGATAGTCATTGGATTCCTCGAATTTATCGGGAGATGGTTTTTAATCGCTGGAAAGGCCGTATCCCTTGCATTTAAAAAGCCCTTGAAAGCAGGGAGATACTTCTACTACCTGGCCACGATAGGAGCAGATTCCTTCCCGGTTATAGCAATCACTTCCCTATTCACCGGCGGTGTTATAGCACTTGAAACCTATACTGCATTTCACAGATTTAACGCAGAATACCTCATAGGTGCAGTTGTCGGTATCTCTATGGCAAGAGAGTTAAGCCCCGTTTTAACAGCACTCCTCGTCACGGCCAGAACCGGTTCAGCAATGGCTGCTGAAATCGGAACGATGAGGGTAACTGAACAGATAGATGCCCTCGAAATGATGGCGGTTAATCCTATAAAATACCTTATAACGCCGAGGGTTTATGCAACCATCGTTGGAACGGTTGTCCTGAGTGTTCTATCGGATATTATCGGTTTTGTCGGTGGATACATAGTAGGTGTAAAAATGTTCAACATCAACAGCACCCTTTTTATGAGATACACTCAAAACTTCATGACTATGGACGATGTATGGCACGGTCTAATCAAAGCTGCTTTCTTTGGTTTCATCCTCTCTGTGACAAGCTGTCTGTACGGATATTACACAAAAGGAGGCGCCAAAGGTGTCGGTGAAGCAACAACGAAAGCTGTAGTCACATCATCGATGGCCATTCTTATATTTGACTACATAATAACTTACATTTTAAGAACCCTGAACCTCTGACGGAGTATAGATGAAAATAGCCATAAAAGTGGAAAATTTAAAGAAAAGTTTTGGAAATAAAATCGTACACAACGGCGTATCTTTCAACGTGTACGAAGGTGAAATCTTCGTCATAATGGGTCCATCAGGAACGGGCAAAAGTGTTTTGCTTAAACAGATATCAGGACTGGTAACACCGGATGAAGGAAAAGTAATCGTATATGGAAAAGACGTTTTTTCTCTATCCGAAGAAGAAAAATTCCACTTTAGAGAAGAGCTAACTTATGTTTTTCAGGGAGGAGCTCTATTTGACTCCCTAACAGTATGGGAAAATGTCGCCTTCTTTCTCCTTGAAAACAAAGGTATTCCAGCCGAAGAGGCAAGGAAGGAAGCTGAACGTTACCTTTCCCTCGTTGGAATGCACGGAACAGAAGACCTATACCCTTCTGAACTCTCCGGCGGTATGAGAAAAAGAGTTGCCATAGCGAGAGCTCTCTGTGTAAACCCCAAATGTATCTTGTTTGATGAACCAACATCGGGACTTGACCCCGTAATGACCGCTATAATTGACAAGATGATCTTAAAGCTTAAAAATGAACTCGGTAAAACATGCGTTGTAGTCAGCCATGATATCAACAGTGCTTTTAGGATAGCTGATAGAATGGCCATTCTCTGGAACGGAAAAATACTGGAACTTGGTAAACCAGAAGAGATAGAAAAATCTCAAAATCCAGCAGTAAGACAGTTTATAGAAGGCCTTCCTGAAGGCCCGATAACAGCTAATCTGGGGTATAGAGGATGAAAAATCTTTCCGTAGAGGCAAAGGTCGGTGCGTTTGTAATAGCAGGACTTCTTGGACTTGGCATAATAGCCACAACAATAGAACCCCTAAAGTACAGTAGTGAAAGGGCTATCAGCCAATATTACATTCTCTTTGACAACGTTGCAGGACTTGCCGAAGAAGCACCGGTTATGGTTGCAGGGGTTCGCGTCGGAAAAGTTACAAACATAGAGGTGCTACCAAACGGAAAAGCAAAAGTCAAAGTTGTGTTCACAAAACCTGTAACGCTCCACCAGGACGCCTATGCAATCATAGAAACGATGGGACTAATGGGTGAAAAATACGTAGAGATAATCCCCGGTTCTGAAAATGCGCCCGTTCTGACTTCCGGCTCAACTATTACAAGAGGAAAATCTACAATTTCAACCGACCAGCTTATGCTCAAAATTTACGAAACCGTTGACGCTCTAAATCAATCATTAATAACACCTGACGGAAAAAACAGAATAGCACTGCTCCTCAATCAGATAACAAAACTCACCGAACAGGTTACAGCAACAGTGGAAGACAACAGAGAAAACCTGAGAAAACTCGCCCAAAACCTTGCTTCTTTGTCTGAATTTTTAAAAAGTGACGTTCCTGAAATTGCAGAAAACCTTAAGTCACTCTCTTCACAGCTTAATGAGATAGTCGTAGAAAACAGGGGAGACATTAGAGACATCGTAAAAAACTTAAAAACTTCATCAGAGGAAGCACCTAAACTTGTAGCTGAGGCAGAAAGAATAGCCGATCAAATAAACGCAACTGTGACACAGATAAACAGACTCATAAGCGGAAAGAACGAAGAAAACATTTCAGCAGCCATTGAGAATGTTAAGAAATCTACAAGAAACCTCAATGAACTTATCAAGAAACTACAGCAGGGCAACGGCACAATAGCAAAGATAATAAACGACGATACACTGTACAAAAACCTCACAAGTGCCGCTCATGCCCTTGGTAAACTTGCCGACAAATTTGAACAAACAAAGGTTTACATAGGATTCAGGGGTGACGTAAACACCGCCACAGGCAACGCAAGAGGTGGCATCTCTTTAAGAGTTGTTCCCGAATCAAAAGACAGATATTACCTGTTTGAAGTTGTTGCAGATTCCCACGGAAAGATAGACCACACAACCTATTACATAACAAACGCAACGGGTGCTCTATCTATTGATGAGAAGGTAACGCAAAGCTTTGACACAGAATTTACACTCCAGTACGCAAGAATTTTTAAAGACCCGTTTTTCCTGAAAAATGGAAAGTGGGTGCTGAGAGGTGGCGTCATAGAGACAACTGCCGGTGGTGGAATTGATTATCTCTTTCCAGACAACAAATGGAAAATTTATACATCCATCTGGGACATAGACAGAAAGGACGGTTACGGAAAGCAACTGCCTCCTCATCTGCGAATAGGCTTATCCTACAACATAAACAAAAACTGGTATCTTTACTTCGGCGGAGATGAACTTCTCTACAATAAGTGGCGGGGATTCTTTATTGGAAGTGGTTTATCTTTTGGTGACGAAGATGTTAAGTACCTCATGGGTTCAATGCCATCTTTTTAATCGGGAGTTATAGGGATGATAGCGGTTATAGACTACGGTATGGGAAATTTAAGAAGTGTTAGTAAGGCCGTCGAGTACGTGGGCGGCAACGTTGTTGTTACAGACGAAATGCATAAGATAAAAGACGCAGAAGCCATAATTCTGCCAGGTGTCGGAGCTTTTAAAGACGCCGTTAAAAATTTAAAAGAAAGAAACCTATGGGAAGTCATAATAAGAGAGGTTGAAAAGGGTAAACCTTTTTTAGGGATATGCCTCGGACTCCATCTGCTTTTTGAGAAAGGTTACGAATTCGGCGAAGAAGAAGGACTTGGCATCATAAAGGGAAAAGTTGTAAGATTTGAACTCCCCCATGAGTACAAAATCCCACACATGGGCTGGAATCAGGTTTCTATCAAAAAAGAATCAAGATTCCTAAACGGTATAAAAACCGGCGAATTTTTCTACTTTGTCCATTCTTACTACGTTAAACCAGAGGATGCGTCTGTTATCCTTACAACAACAGACTACGGTATCGACTTTGTCTCTTCTATAGAAAAAGAAAACATAATAGCCACTCAATTCCACCCCGAAAAGAGTCAGAAAGCCGGACTCAAACTCCTTTCAAACTTTCTTGAAATGGTAGGGACAAACTAATGGTTATCTACGGCGTTAATCCCATAATGGAAGCCTTAAGGGCAGACTACCCTATACTGAAAGTCTATGTTGATGAAAGGTTTAAACATCGGGAAATTCTATCCCTTTTAAAGAAAAAGAGGATTAAAACGGTAAAAACCGGAAGGAAAAAACTATCCGAAGTTTCCAAAACGGATAAACATCAGGGCATTGTAGCCCTCGTCTCCCCTGTCGAACCAAAATCCTTTGATGAACTTGTGGAAAGGACTATCGCAACAGGCGGCTACCTTTTATTTTTAGATAGAGTGGAAGACCCCCACAACTTGGGTGCCATCTTTAGAAGTGCCGACGCCTTTGGTGCCGCAGGGATAGTTATCCCTAAAGACAGAAGTGTTACCATAACGGACACCGTGGTAAAAGCATCAACCGGTGCAGTATTCTACGTTCCATTTGCCATAGTAAACAGTTTCCGCCAGAGTCTGTTTGAATTCAAAGAGAAAGGCGGTTGGCTAATAGGACTTGAGGCAGGCGGAAAAGACATAAGCAGATACTCTTTTCCCTATCCTGTAGGACTTATTGCCGGCTCTGAAGGGAAAGGTATCTCAAAACCTGTAAAAAAACTGTTGGATGACATCGTAACGATTCCCATGAAAGGACATGTTAATTCTTTAAACGTTTCCAATGCTGTAGCCATAGGATTATATTTATTATCAGTCCAAAAATAACGGAGGAAATTATGGAAAATCTCAAGGGAAAACTTGTATTTATTCAAACAACTTCAGGTGAAGGTGTAATACCTTCTTCAGGTATCATAGGTATCTTAGATGAAATAGGCGATGACTACCTGAAAATCAAAGATGCAGGTATGTTTGCACTTATACCAACATCCCAGGGTGCACAAGCCACGATAATGCCTGTCGATCCAACTGCAAACGAACCCGTTGATGCAATCGTAATGAAATCCCAGATCGTAACAATCGTTCCTGTCGGAGAAAGATCAAGATTGAAAGAGTTCCATCAACAGTTTAAAGCGGCAGCAGCAGGAATAGAACTGCCATCAACCGGCCTTGACATCTCTAAGATTAAAGAATTTCCAAAAGGCGGACAGGGAGGTATATCACTCACTTGAAAAACCCGGAATTTTCAGACCTAATATTCTCTCTTCCCTTCCCGATTGCCGTATGCGATAGGTCGGGAAGGGTTTTCTTTTTCAATCAAAAGCTGGAAATGCTACTGAACCGCTCAAGGAAATATCTTGAAGGTAAAAACATTTCTGAAATCCTCGCAGCAGACATCAAAAAATGGATAGAAAAATGCGTGACTGACGGAATAGAGATTCACAACGTGGAAGTCAACGGCTTTATACTGTCCATATCTCCGTTTTTCTCAGGTGAAGAGATAAAAGGTGCTGTCGTCGCCGTAAAGACAAAAAAGAAGGACAACCCGGCAGAACACTTTGATGTCTTTTTAAAAGGCATATCTCATGAACTCCGCAATCCGTTAAGTGGAATGAAAGCCTCTGCAAAACTGATGCTTACATTAAAAAACTTTGATGAAGAACTGTTAGAAGTCATCCTTTCAGAAATAGAGCGAATAGAGAGGTTCTTAGACAGAATATCTGAAAGCTTTGACTTCACAAATCTTAAATGGTGTAGATACAACATACACAGACTTTTAAACGATGTTCTAAAAACGTTTAAAACGGTATTCGAAGAAAAAGGAATAGAGATAGATAGACGGTTTGACCCTTCCCTGCCTGAAGTTTACATGGACAAAGACCGAATGTTTCAGGTCATCTCTAACCTTATAAAGAACAGCATTGAAGCACTTGAAAACGCAAAAAACAAAGTCATAACGATTGAAACAGGATACGCAATTCAACCAAAGGGCTTTTACTTCATAAAAATAAAAGATACCGGCAGTGGCATGGAAAAAGAAGACCTGGAAAACCTCTTCACACCGTTTTTTACAAAAGGCAAAGAAAAGGGAACAGGCCTCGGAATGTACATATCAAAAGAGATTGTAACCAACCACGGTGGTAAAATAGAAGTTCAAAGCGAGAAAGGAAAAGGCACAACTGTATCCATCTATCTACCTATCGGAGACCTGAAAGGCAATGGCAAGGATTCTCATAGCTGACGATGAAAGAAACATAAGGTTAGTACTGAAAAAGTATCTTGAAACCCTGGGGCACACAGTTTACGAAGCGGAAGACGGAAACAGAGCCCTTGAGATACTAAAGACCAAAAAGCCGGATTTGGCCTTTTTAGATATAAAAATGCCCGGTATTAGCGGCATAGACCTCCTCTCTTATGAAAAAGATATCCCTAAAGTAATACTAACAGCTTACGGCACGATGGACTACACGATTAAAGCAATTGACAGAGGTGCCGTTGAGTACATTACCAAACCTTTTGAACTTGAAGACATAAAAACGATCGTTGACCGAATTACCTTTTCAACAGAAAAGGAAGAACTTGACGTAATAGATGAAGACGCCATCATAGGCTCAAGCAAAAAGATGCAGGAAGTTTTTAAGCTAATAGGAAGAGTGGCCAGGACAGATGCAACCGTTCTGATAGTTGGTGAAAGCGGAACAGGAAAAGAGCTTGTAGCCAGGGCCATTCACAAGTATTCCAAAAGGGCAGACGGACCATTCGTTGCCATAAACTGCGCCGCCCTCCCGACAAACCTGTTAGAAGCAGAACTTTTTGGATACGAAAAGGGAGCTTTTACAGGAGCAACTTCAAGGAAAAAGGGATTTTTTGAACAGGCACATGGAGGAACGCTCTTCTTAGATGAAATAGGCGAGATCGAACTTTCATTACAGTCAAAACTTCTAAGAGCCATACAGGAAAAAGAGATAAGGCGCCTCGGGGGTGATGCACCGATAAAGGTTGACGTGAGAATAGTTGCAGCCACAAACAGAGACTTAGAAAAAGAGGTGAGAGAAGGAAGGTTCAGAGAAGACCTCTTTTACAGATTAAATGTTTTAAGAATAGAATTGCCGCCACTTAGAGAGCGACGGGAAGATATCATTCCCTTAGCCTGCTTCTTCATCAAAAAATTCTCAAAAGAGTTTAAACTCCCCGTAAAACAGTTAACAGAAAGGGCAAAAGAGTGGCTCTGCTCTTACGATTTCCCGGGAAACGTGAGAGAGCTTGAAAATATGATACTGAAGGCAATGCTGCTGTCACCTATCGATATCATAGATGTCAACGACCTTCAAACGGAAAAACAGGAAGAGAAAACACCGAACCTTGAAGAAGCCATCAGAGAATTTGTAACCTACGTCTTTATGGTAGAACAGAAAGACAAGAACAACCTGTACAACATCGTAATGAGAAGCGCCGAAAAGATACTTATAACGGAAGTTTTAAAGCACTCAGACTGGAATCAGGTGAAAGCAGCTCGAACACTTGGCATTCATAGAAACACCCTCAGGGCAAAAATCAAGGAACTTGGAATAGAAATCCCCCGCAGAAAGCATAAATTCTAAATGTCAAAATCACAAAATCCGAAGGAGTGAGAAGATGGGAATGACGATAACTCAGAAAATCTTGGCCGAACATGCCGGCAAAGAAGAGGTCCATCCCGGCGAATTGATAATGTGTAAGGTAGATATTGCCCTTGCTAACGATGTTACAGCACCAATTGCCATTAAAAGAATAAAAGAACTTGGTGCTGAAAAGGTATTTGACAAAGACAAGATAGCCCTCGTGCCTGACCACTTTACCCCGGCAAAAGACATAAAGTCTGCCGAACAGGTAAAGATGATGAGAGATTTTGCAAAAGAGTTCAACATTACCCACTTCTGGAACGAGGGAAGAGTTGGTATTGAACACGCCCTCCTCCCAGAGCAGGGAGTTGTTGTTCCTGGTGACGTAGTTATAGGTGCCGATTCACACACCTGTACATACGGTGCCATCGGTGCATTTTCAACAGGTGTCGGTTCAACAGATATGGCCTACGCATGGCTTACAGGAGAAGTCTGGTTCAAGGTTCCGGAACAGATAAAGTTCATCTACTACGGAAAGAGACAGAAGTGGGTTTCCGGGAAAGACCTTATCCTTTATGTAATAGGTATGATAGGTGTTGACGGCGCCCTTTACAAAACCATGGAGCACACAGGCGAAGCGATAAGAGAGCTTCCCATAGATGACAGATTCACAATCTGCAACATGGCAATAGAAGCCGGTGCTAAAAACGGCATAATAGAACCTGACGAAATTACGCTTGAGTATGTTAAAAATAGAGCTAAAAGGCCCTTCAAACTCTACAAGAGCGATCCGGATGCAGAATATTCAGAAGTTTATGAAATAGACGTTTCAAAAATAGAACCTCAAGTTGCGTTTCCTCACCTTCCGTCAAACACCCGTCCGGTAACGGAATCTACACACGTTACCATTGACCAGGTCGTTATCGGTTCATGTACAAACGGAAGGATAACAGACCTTAGAATAGCCGCTGAAATTCTCAAAGGTAAAAAGGTTAATCCAAACGTAAGGTGTATCGTAATTCCTGCAACTCAGGAAATCTACAAGCAGGCAATGGATGAAGGCCTTATTGATATATTCATAGACGCCGAATGCGTGGTTTCAACACCTACGTGTGGACCGTGTCTTGGCGGACACATGGGCATTCTCGCAAAGGGTGAAAGAGCGGTCGCCACAACAAACAGAAACTTTGTTGGAAGAATGGGACATCCTGAAAGTGAAGTTTACCTTGCTTCTCCTGCTGTCGCAGCAGCATCCGCCATCCTTGGAAGAATCGCTCACCCTGACGAAGTACTCTAAAGATCAATCGCCGGGGCCTTCCCGGCTTACCTTTTCTTTTTCTGGAGGGGGCATTGAGAATAACGATCACAGGAACGCCGGGTA
Source organism: Desulfurobacterium sp. TC5-1 (assembly GCF_000421485.1). NCBI lineage: Bacteria > Pseudomonadati > Aquificota > Aquificia > Desulfurobacteriales > Desulfurobacteriaceae > Desulfurobacterium > Desulfurobacterium sp. TC5-1. The sequence continues at coordinate 148,961 of NZ_ATXC01000002.1, forward strand.
CGGGGAAAAGTACAGTCGCTCAAATACTCTCCAGAAAACTATCTCTTCCGCTGTACAACTTAAGCGATCTTATAAAAAAGGAAAAACTTTACACCAGTTACGACGAAAAAAGAGATGCATTTATAGTGGATATTGAAAAATTAAAAGATTTTTTTAAAGAAAAAAAAGATTTTATAGCAGAAGGACTTATCGCCCACTACATACCTTCAGACGTTATCGTGATTTTACGGGCAAAACCGGAAGTTATCATCTCAAGACTTAAAGAGAGAAACTATCCTCAGGAAAAGCTTAATGAGAATGCCGAATCCGAAAGAATTGCATTCTGTGCAACGGAGGTTTTTCAAAATCCACTATCACCTGTAATAATCCACATAGACACTACGGAGAGAAAGCCCGAAGAAGTTGCAAATGTTATAATGAAAGGAATTAAAAATGGTGGGTTGGTGGAAGAGATAGACTGGCTGGAGGATCAATGGGATATTTAAAGTACGACATCAGCGGGCTTAATATAAATGTGAAAAATTTAGAAGAAAAAACAGTGAAACTTCGAGAAAATTTAGAAATTAACACGAAAAATATGCCTTTTCTATACTCATTTTCAACGAGAATAAAAGACATAAAAGAAATTTTAAGACGATTTAAAATCGATTTTGATAACATGTTCGTTATAGGTATAGGCGGATCATCCCTCGGCATACAGGCAATATACGAAGCCATACACGGAAAATACAAAATTGGGGGAAGAAAGCTCTACTTTCTTGAAAACATAGACCCCTTCAATATCCATCAGATATTTCAAAACGCTCCCTGGGATAGAACGGTTTACTGCGTTATCAGTAAATCCGGGAAAACCCTCGAAACAGTATCAATAATGAACCTCGTCCTCCACGAAATGAAGAGGAGAGGATTCAGAGACCTTCACAGACGCTTCATTTTTATATCCGGCGAAAACACGCCTCTCCACAGGCTGTCTAAAGAATTAGAAGCTCCCTTCTTTCACATACCGGAAAACATAGGTGGCAGGTTTTCCGTCCTGACACCGGTGGGACTTGTCCCTTCAGAATTTGTTGATATAGACCCCTACGCTCTTCTTGGCGGAGCCATGGAAACAGTAGAAGAGATTATAAGAGAACCGCTACACCCTTCCATCGTATCCGTACTTGCACAGTATTTAAACTACAAAGAAGGTAGAGATGTAGCCGTTTTAATGCCCTACTCAGATTCTCTTAGAAAGTTTTCTGATTGGTGGGTGCAGCTCTGGGCTGAAAGTCTTGGCAAAGAGGGAAAAGGGCAAACACCTCTTCCAGCCGTCGGAACCGTTGACCAGCATTCTCTCCTCCAGCTGTTCATAGACGGCCCGGACGACAAGTTTTACCAGTTCATAAAACTTAGAAGTTACGGGAGTAACTTCGTCCTTCCGGAAAAAACAGAGATCCTTGACTTTATAGGTGGAAAAACCATCTCTGAAATTGTCCACGCAGAGTTTGAAGGAACGGTGGAATCCCTTAAAATGAAGAAACGACCTGTGTGCACGATAGAGATAGACAGAATCACACCTGAAGCCATCGGTGCTCTTTTCATAGTTTTCATGATAAAAACGACAATAATGGCACATCTTATAGGTGTAAACCCCTATGGACAGCCGGGCGTTGAAATAGGAAAGAAAATAGCAAAAGAAAAGTTGGGCGGTAGCCAATGAGCACCCGAGAAACTGCCGTAAGAATCCTCTGCAACTTTGAGAAAGACCTGAAACTTAAACCCCACTTTGAATCGCTAACAAATCATCTAAACTTCAGAGATAGAAGCTTTGTAAGGGAGCTGACTTCTGGAAGCGTGAGATTTCTAAAGCTTTTAGACTTTTCCATAGAAAAAGCATCCGGAAAAAAGCAGAAAAAACAGAAACCCTTCATCCGAAACGCTCTCCGCATATTAGCCTACCAGCTATTTTTCATGTCTGTGCCCGCCTACGCAACGCTGTACGAAACGGTTGAAGCGGTTAAAAAGGTAAGCAGAAAAAGTGCCGGTTTTGTAAACGCAGTCGGTAAAAAGCTGATTAGCTTCAACTACAGAAGAGAAATAGAAAAGATTCCAGATGAAATTGAAAGAACAGCAACACTTTTCTCTTTTGAAACCTGGATGGTTGAAAGGTGGAAAAGATTTTATCCTGACTATATAAACCTCCTTGAAGGATTAAACAGAACACCCTCCCTGTTTTTAAGGATAAACAGGACAAAAACCTCTCCGGAAAACTTTGCAAAACTCCTTGAAAAGGCAAACATAGAATTTGAACCGCATCCCTTCCTGCACGACATGTTCAGAATAAAGGGAAGAGTGGAAATAACCTCTATTCCGGGCTACAGAGAGGGATTTTTCTACATTCAGGATCCTGCTTCTTTTCTGTCGGCAGTTCTGCTAAATCCACAACAAAACGAAAAGATACTTGACATAGCTGCCGCGCCCGGCGGAAAAACGACAGCAATAGGCTCTTTAACAAAAGGGAAAGCCGAAATCACTGCTGTTGACATAGACGAAGAGAGATTAAAGCTTCTAAAAGAAAACGTTCAAAAGGCAGGACTAAAATGTAAAATCCTTCTCGAAGACATAACAAAAAGGACTTCCCTTCCCGAAAACTATTTTGACAGGATACTCCTTGACGCTCCGTGCAGTGCAACCGGCGTAATAAGGAGGCATCCCGAAGGAAAATGGAACAAAAGCCTTAACCTGATAAAACACAATCAAAAGATACAGAGAGCTCTCTTAAAAAGTGCCTATAAGCTACTAAAGCCGGGGGGATATCTGCTTTACAGCGTCTGCAGTCTCGAAAGGGAGGAAGGAGAAGAAAACGTAGAATACGCAGTTAGTATAGGTTTTAAACCTGTCCAATTTGATATAAAATTTGGAGATGTGGGAAAAAACCGGAAAAACACCATGAGAGTTTTTCCCCACAGAGACAACATGGACGGCTTCTTCTACGCCATATTTAGAAAATAAGGAGGGGACATGGCAGAAGTTGAAAGGCTGAAGCTAAAAAGAGAAGTCATGCTTAAACTTATCAAAGCTCTGATAGACGGTGAAGAGCTTGAAAAGGTTTCCGAAATAGTCAGCATGGATCCAAACCTATCCTTGAGACTCCTTAAGTTCATAAACTCACCGTACTTTGGATTGAGAAAAGAGATTACCTCTATCGTCCAGGCAGTAGCATACCTTGGATACCAAAATCTGAAAGATTACATTTTCGTTTTACTAACTTCTTCACTGTTAAAGTCAGCTGATAGAGACGAGATTACAAAAATACTCAAGCAGGCATTCGCAATGAGATACGTTTCTGAAAAGCTCCTTCCGGCCCACACAGATGAAGCCTTCATGGTGGGACTCCTTGACCCCGTTCTCAAAGAGGTTGACGAAGCAGAAATCAAAAAAATTCTCCAGAAAGCCGGCGTATCAGACAACATCGTAATGGGACTCCTCGACAAGGACAGCTCTCTTTACAGAATAAAAGAATTCACAAAGAAAATTCTCTCTTTCTGCGAAAAAGTATCAAGAAATGAGCAGGCTGACCTAAAAGATACAGAAGGACTCTCTTTCAGCGAAATTGACGAGATATGCAAAAAAGCCGAAAAAGAGGCAAAAGCTCTCGTTTCTGCCCTGTGAAAACTGAAAGAGGCGCCGAACGGCGCCTCTCTTAATTATTCAAAGCTATACTGTAGAGGAAAAGATGCTTAAAAAGACAAACTCTGACAAAAAGAAAGCAAAAAATTTCATGAAATTCTCAAGAGCTTGACCAATTAAAAAGACAAACTCTGACAAAAAGAAAGCCGATGAGTTCGTGAAAAAGGCGGATTTAAAGAAGAATACTGGAAAAAGAAAGCGTAGCGAAACTTACATAGCCGTTTACTTTTCTCAAGAAGAGAAAGAAAAAATACTTGAGCTTGCAGGAGAGAGGTAGGAATACCGGAGATGGCACGAAAAGTGGGTAATATAGAGGTAAAAAATTAGATTTACCGCTGACAGAATTTACCGGGATAAATTATTAGACGAAAATATTTCTATTAAGCATTTATTGAGTGAGGGGTTTTACCTTTTGGATACAGCTGTTGAGGGAGCAGGAACATAATCACAGTTGACCGTCAGACGGAACTCTACTGTGTTAACAGAGCAGGGAGCAGAGAATGGAAAGCTTAAAACAGTTTGAACCTGAGAAGGGTGAGATTCACTACGATAAGAGTAAGGATATTCTTTATGTATCGTTTTATGATACTGAAAAAGGAAAATGGGTATCACTCACCTTAGAAAATCTCAAGGATAAATCAAAGTATTTTCCTGAAGACGATACTCTTTGGGTGAATATAGTTGATAAAAGCAGTTGTGAGGGTGAATATTTTAGTGGTGGTTTTGTAGTTGATTTTGATAAAGACGGAGAACCCGTAGGTTTAGAAATTTTCGGTTGGAAAAAGTTTTTCGATACAAAATAAAGAAGACGGCAATGCTAAAAATTCCTAAAAGAGCCAATGCAGTTATTCATTATGATGGTGAAGCTGACGTTTTATATGTTTCTTTCGGGAAGCCCAAGCCCGCCGAAGGTTTAGACATTGGAGACGGAACTATCCTTAGAATAGACCCTAAAACAAATGAAGTCGCAGGATTTACCATTCTTGATTTTTCAAGAAGAACAGAAAGCGAATAGATGTGAGGGGGTTTATCAGGGAGTATCCCCCCAAGTGTAAAAATTTTTAATCTTTAACCTAAAGGAGGGTGGACACATGAAAAAGCAGTATGATCCCAAACTCATATGGGAAGATCTTTAAAAGCTCATCCAGCAGGCCCTTAGAGAAGCCCTTGAGGCAGAACTTGAAGTTATGTCAATAATTTTGTGGAAGCTATCAGAAATACCTCCTGGAGAACATCTCCCGAATTTCCTTTTTGACTTCTAAAAAGCCGTTCACTGCCCTGTTAGACCACCCACACCTGTACATTGCTACTATTAAGTAAACGAACTTCAAAAGCAGAACTAACAGACGGTAACGCTTCTATTAGCTTAACTTACTTCTCTGTTTTCTTTATAGTCTTTATCTATTTTTAGGTTTCAAAGTTTCCCAAAGGTTGCATCATAAAAATACTTTTATAAAAGCCGTTTTTGTTCCTCCGTGTTCTTTAAGAAACACTTTTCTTTCTGCTGTCATGATGGATTCCAGTATCTGCTTTACCGCTTCTTTAATGATACCTGGTAAAATTTTCTATAGTTCCAGTTGGTATTTGTGGGATGTTCCCCAGGATGTGCTAAAATCGTAATACATAAGGAGTATAATCGTAAATTAAATAAACACCATAATTGTAGAAGATGGCTAAAAGAAGATAAAAGATTCTATTGGAGGAGGATTAGGAGGAAGAAAAAGTGGGAAGAATCCTCATAGGCTGCCAAGGAACAAGCCAGCGGATGTATGAATATAGTTATAATGGACAGAAAGTAAAATCGAAAGCAACATTCATAGCTCTTTCTAAATTTCTAAATGACATAGAAAAGGTAATCCTTTTCGTTACTCCTCAGTCTCGCAATGTTACCGAAAAATTAATAAAAGGAAAAAACTTCTCTATACCCATCGAATATAGAGATATTTCCAGTACAGATTTTGAAAAAGTTATAGAAAGCATGTTTGACTGTCTCGATAGAAATTCCAATGTTGTTATCGATCTAACACAAGGTTATAGACATTTACCTATGTTGCTCCTTATGGCAACATTGATAGAGGGCATAGATTTGGAGAAAAGAAGGAACATATTTTTTGCTTTGGAAACGGAAAGCCCTTCTGATGGAAAGTACGGTAAAAGTGAATTTATGGATCTCACTGTTTATCTTGACATCGCCTACTTTAATCAGATTCTTCATTTCTTCGGAAAATCAGTCAATATGGCTTCTTATCTATCAAAGAAAATTCAAAACACGGAACTAAGAAAAGTAAGTAGAGAACTTGCAAAATTCTCCAACTTCTTTTTTGAGAACAATATACCCGAAATTAAAAAGGAAGTATCTGATTTTAAAAGAAAGTTAGTGAATTTAAGTAAGCACCCATCACTCAAGTTTTCGATAGTTGGGATAAAAAAAGCCATTGATTTTTTAGAAGAAATTGAAAGGATAAATACATCTTCTTGCGAAGCTGAAGAACGGTTGTTATTAGCAGGTATATACAATAAAAGAAATTATCAACTAAATGCTATAACCAACTTATCCGAAGCTCTATTATGCATTATAGAGATGATAGTTAAACCTTCGGCTCTTCGAAATAAAAAGGGGAGTATATATTCTATAAGAAATGCTTATAAACGATTGTTACTAAATGCTAAAGAGATAGAAAGATATGGAAATATCCTTGTTTCAAGAAGCGAACTTGATGAAAAAAAACTTTCTAAATTAGGAGAACATAAGTTCAAGAAAATTCTCCTTGAAGTGGATAAAATAAGGAACAATATGGCACATGGATTTGTAAATAAAGACAAACTGAAAAAAGCAGGTAAGCTATCTCAGCGAATAAAAGATTACATAAAAGAAACTGAAAAATTTCTACATACGTTTGTGTAAAGAGAGGTGGTGATGGAAAGCTATCTTGTTAAAGGAGATATAAACGGCATTCAGAATTTTATATACAATGTCTATGAAGGAGAAGGAGGCGTTGCAAAGATTTTAAGAGCAAGAAGTTTTTACATTTCTATATTATCGGATGTCATTATTGAATATGTTAAAGACATAATGGACAAAGAATGGGAGTGTAAAACAATACTTAACGGCGGTGGTGGATTCATTATGGAAATTACTCCCAAACAAGAAGGAAAAGAAGAAGAGTTTAAAGAAAGATTAGAAGATGTAAGAAAAAATGTAGAAGAGTTTCTACTGAAAAAACTGTATGGAGAAATTGGAATAACGTTTGGGTATCTAAAAGGAAAGAATGAAGAGATCAACTTAAATAAACTTTATGAACGTGTTGATGAGGAAAAAAAAGGAAGTTTAGAAAAGCCCTTACCGATGCTTCAGCGTTTTCAAAGGATAAAGAGGGCGTTCTTTTCCTTGAAAAACCTGAAAAGAATGGGAAGAACAAAAGGTGTGCTGTCTGCAGAACCTTTTTTGAGAAGGATAGGAACGTCTGCGAATTTTGCAGGACATTAAAAAGACTTGGAACAGTTCTTCCCAAAACCACCGAGAAAAAAATAGAGACATCCGGTAAAACAGACGGCGAAGAAGAAAACGAAACATTCGAAATAGGTAAGATAGGAAACACCTGCTTTACACTATCTTTGTCCAAAAACAAAGAGAGTGATAAAACACCTCTGATCACCGTCCCTCTGCTGAAAAGAAATCTGACACATGAAGATATAAATAGATATCAACTATCGGAAGACATAGCAGATTTGAGAAAAGGAATGGTAGCCCCTTTTGAGGTAATATCTCTTTACTCAAAAGGAGACAATAAGTTAGGATACTTAGTTATGGATGTTGACAATTTAGGATTACTGTTTGGAAAAATTCGCAGTGTGGAACTTCAAGAAAAGATAAGTAAAAAGATAGACGAATTTTTTTCAGAAGAAGTTCCAAAGATTGCAAGGAGCAATTTTAAACCTGAAAGTGAGAAAATTGATCTACTTGATGACACAGTTATATACATTCTTTATGCTGGAGGGGATGACCTTTTTGCAATAGGTCCGTGGGACAAGCTTTTAGAGTTTGCAGTGAAAGTTAACAAAGAGTTTGAAAACTTTGCAAAATCCCTTAATGGAGATAGGGAAATTGCACAACTCCTAAAAAAAGAGAATAAAAAAAATGAAATCATCTTCTATCAAAAAGATGAAAATGGAAAAAGGAAAGGACTTTCCCTTTCTGCAGGATTCGTTACCGTTAAACCCAAGTTTACGGTCAGAATGGCAGCAGAAATGTGTAAAAAAGAAGAAAAGAAAGCCAAAGAAAAAGGGAAAAATGCCATAGGAGCATTCGGAGAAGTTCTAAGCTGGGAAACAGCTGATTGCCTGATTAACAAGTGTAAAGAGAAGTGGGTACCCTATATAGAAGAGGAAAGAATACCAAGAGGATTTTTTTTCAGGCTCTACAATCTCTATGTAGAGATGCTGGCAGGAGAGAAAAAAAATATGATGTTTTACCCTTTAATGCACTACACCATTGCCAGGAACATCAAAGATGAAAAAGTAAGAGAGGAAGCTACAGAATTTGTCAACAATGCAGAAAAGTGGAAGATAAAGTTTCTTTGTAACTATATCTTAACAGCTACGAGGGGGAGAAAATGAGTGCCATAGAAGAGTTAACAGGAAGAATAAAAGCAGAAAAGGGAAAGAAGCTAACGCAGATTTTAACCGATGAAGAAATACTGAAACCCGGTAAATTTGCGGACAAAATAGCCAGTGACCTGGAACTCAAAAAGAAATTTAAAACTGCTCAACTTCGTAAAGTCTTTAATAAAGTTAAGGAGATAGAAAGAGCAATAGAAAGAGGAGAAGACTACAAATCTAAAATTCTGGAACTATATCCCAAGCTTGCTTACTCAACAGGAAGGGGTTTAATGCCGAAAAATTTCTTTAAGCTACTCACTTTGCTGCTTGAAAAAGCAGAAAAGAATAAAGAAGATGCCAAAATGGTGGTCAAACTGATAACAGCTATAGTGGCTTATTCTAAACTTCACGGTGACAGGGGGTAGTTATGGAGTTTAAGTTTAGAGGAAATGTTATCATCCATTACAGGCTCAAGACTTTAACAGGACTTCACATAGGAGGTTCGAAGGACTCTTTCGAAATAGGCGGGGTGGATAATCCCGTAATAAAGCTTGCAAGACTTTCTGACAACTCAAATGAATACCTTACCATCAAATCCGCTTTCGGTGGAAAGATAAACGTACTTCCTGAACAACCTTACATTCCCGGTTCTTCTTTGAAAGGTAAAATGAGAAGCCTCTTGGAACTCAAATACAACGATGTGGATTTTGACAGCAGTTCAAAATCTTTTGGAGAACCTGCTTTTGGCAATCCACTGATAAAGAAGCTTTTTGGAGCTCCAGCGGATAAAGACTTCAACGAACCTGTAAGAATTCGTGTCTTTGACGCTTATCCGGTCGAAAAAGTGGAAACAAAGCTCAAGTTTGAAAACTCAATCAACAGGATAACCTCAAAAGCCAATCCCCGAAACTTTGAGAGGGTACCAGCGGGAGCAGAATTTGAAGGAAAGATAGTTATTAGAATTTTCTCAGAAAAGGATAGCGAGCTTCTCCGTTTGCTATACGAAGGTTTCAGCCTTCTTGAGGATGATTATCTCGGAGGAGGAGGTTCAAGAGGCTCAGGCAGAGTGAAGTTTGAGAAAGTTAAAGTAGTTTTTAGAAGCAAAGAGTACTATGAAAATAGGAAGGAAGAAGTAATTCTTTCAGAAGGAGAAACTGATGCTCTACTAAAAGCTACAGATGAATTGGCAAAAAATCTGCAGTAAGTTAAGCGGAGACTGAAAGATGGAGAACCTTAAAGTTTTCAGGATTACTTTAAAACCCCTGAGTTATTTCTCATCAGAACTTTCCTCTCACACGATCTTTGGAGCTCTCTGCTGGGCGGTAAGATACCTCTACGGAGAGAAAAGAGTTTCAGAACTGATCAAACTGGTAAAAGAGGGGGAACTTTTAATCTCTTCTGTTATGCCGGTAGTCGATGGGAAACTCTATGTATTCAAGCCGATACTTAAACCTGAACGTATTGGTGCGGAAGACCTCAAATTTCTAAGCAGCAATGAAGAAAACAGAGAGAGTGAATTCAGGAACTTCATCAAGAAATTCAAAAAGCTCTCTTTTGTCCCTCTCGATGTTCTGATGAAAGTGTCAGAAGGAGAAATAAAAAACGATAAGGATCTTATGCTAACATTGGGAAAGGAACCTGGAGAAGTTTTTCCATTTACCTCTTTAGCTCTACCCCATGCAAAACTGAACAGAATAACAAACAGTACATCGGAAGGTGGTGAATTTTACTTTGAAGAATCCCTCTTTTTCAGATCTGATGTTTACTTTTTGGTTGCTGTCAAAGATGAAAATATTACCGACGAGGTGTTAATACCACCCTTGAAACTTTTGCAGGACTGGGGAATTGGAGGAAACAGAAGCGTAGGATTCGGAAGTTTTTCTTTCAAAATAGAGAGAGAAAAGAGGTTTGAGAAACTCATCAACAGGAATGGAAAAGACTTCATAACTCTTTCGCCAGTTGTTGCTACAGACAGAATAGATTATGAAAAGAGCTTTTACGATATAAAAACCTATAAAGGAGCAGTGGAGAGCGGATGCCAGAATTTCCTCTGGAAACCGAAAATTTTCTATCTGAAAGCCGGAAGTTTAATAAAACTAAAAGAGGATAGTAAATTTGCAGGAGCTTTAATAAAACCGTTTGAAGGGATAGAACTCTACCATTACGGTTTTGAATTTCCCATCTACATTAAGGAGAGTGGAGATGAAAGTTAGACTGAAAGTGATCACTCCTATTCACATAGGAAATGGAGAAAAGTATTCTGCATTTGAATACATTCTTGAAAATGGACTGCTGAAAAAGTACAGCATTGAGAAAATAATCAGCAAAGCGGAAGAGAGAAAGCTTTTAGAATCGTTAGCTTCTTATTTCAAGAGAGAAACTTTACCAAATAAAAGACTCTACAGTTTAAATGAAATTTGCAATACAAATCCATCTCTCAGGAAAATTATTCTCGAGCAGGAACCTGAGTACATAATCAGGGCAGAAATTGGAAAAGAAGAGGAGGTGGAAGAATTTATAAAAAGCAGTGGAAAAATCTACATTCCGGGTAGTGAAATTAAGGGAAGTATAAGGAGAGCTCTCCTTTTTCACGTTTTAAAAGAAGACAAAAAAGTTTTTGAAAAACTCCTAAACATGCTAAAAGAAGCAAAGGAAAAGAAAAACTTTAAAACAGTCAGTAAACGTATAGAGAATATAGTTTTTAGAGGAAGGGAAGAAGATGTACAGTATGATATCATGCAGTATGATATCATGAAGCTCCTGAGAGTAAGTGATACAAATCTTCTTAAGCCTTCTGAGAAAAATCTAAAAGTGAAAAAAATTGGTCTTTTTTACATAACGTCCCAGAAACGAAAAGAGTTTCCTTCGGAAGTTGTCTTAGCGGGAACACAGTTTGAATTTAATATAAATTTATCTCTCAGCGCAAAGAGGCTCGCTGATGTGCTTGATTGTCATCATATCATCAAGTCTCTCTTTTTAGATTCTAATAACGAAGACACAACGATAGAAGGAATCATCAAGATCTGGAAAGAAGCTGAGAAAGAGTGCATCAAACTTGATCCTTACCTTGTTCCAGTTTCTGATAACGAAATCCTCTCCTCAACAAAAAATAAGAAGAGGGCTAACCAGATATTGAGGTTCATCAACCAGCTAAAAGAAGGAAAGCGGTCGGTAGTAAGAATCGGTAAACATGAAGGTTATCTTTTCACAACGGTAATGGCCTTATTGAAAGAGAAGAATGAGAAAACCTTTGAAAAAGTGTTCAAACTCTCCGCTCCGAGAGTATCAGGAATTCCCAACAAGACAAGAAAACTTACAATGAAGGAGAAACTTCCCCTCGGATTTTGTAGTGTGGAGAGTATTTAATGCCTGTAAAACTCGGTTTAATTCTTCATCTTGAAAAGTCCATTAAGATAAAGGAAGTATATCCTAAAAGAGTGCATGCTCTTTTTTTCTCTATTCTCCCTGAAGATATATCAGAAAAAATTCACTCTCAAAAAAGTACGAAACCCTTTACCATCTGCTTTGAAAAGTTTTTTAGAGAGAATGGAGAAAATGAAGTTTCAAAGTTAAAACTGAAGGTAACCCTTCTGGATGACTTTCTATTTCCGTATTTTTCTCAGGGAGTCATCCTCGGAGAGAAAAAACTATACATGGGCTCTACTGCAATAAGAAAAAAAGAAATACTCTCCATCGAACACAAAAGTTATGAGGATCTGATTGGAAATACTGAAGAGAACAGGGATTTCCTATTTTACTTCAAAACCCCCACCACATTCAAAAAAGGAAGTTCTGACTATCCCCTTCCCGAACCGGTTTTAATATTCAAAAATCTTTTGAAGAAGTGGAATAAATTCTCCCCTTTCAAAATCGAAATATCTACTAAAGAGCTATTAAAACTTCTTCAAATCGGAGGAGTCTGGATAAAAACCAGAAAATTTTCCCTTTTACCTAATGGAAAAACAATCGGATTTTACGGTAGAGTTTTCATAAATGTAAGAACAGAAAAAAAAGAAACCTTGCGTAAACTAAATATTCTCTTTAATTTTTCCTCCTTTTCAGGAATCGGAAGAAAAACAACAATGGGTATGGGAAACGTAGAACTACCCTCTTCTACCTTTCAGGACACTAACGGCAAAAGGTTGGAGGATTAGTAACCTTCTAATGTTCCTCATTCTTTTCACTCTTCAGGTTGATTCGAATTAGCCAACAGTCATGTGGAAAGGTAAGGAGTAGTCCTTATTGCAATCCCTTTCACTTTTCAGGGCATTTCAAGTCTCCCGTCAGGAAGTATTAAAAATTAATATATTATAGAAGATGTGACTCGCACTATTTTAAACTTTCATAGAGTCGTAAATAAAAATTTCTGCTTTTAGATAACTCTAACAATTAGTCCTTTTCTCCGGTAGTGTACGATATTTTGTGTAAGCTTGAGAAATTAGATAAAAAGCTCCCGAGGAACACCCACAAATACCAACCTCAGGAGTAAAAAATGAAAGCACAGAAGACTTTACCGGGTTTTAACGGTTTATATATTGACGCAACTCCTCTAAACCTTTTATCAGCTCCTCACAGCTTTTGCTTCGCATTACTCTTTCATTTAACTTTGCTTTGCCGCGGATGCCCTTGAAAAGCTGGACTGCTTCCATTTTTATCTCTTTGCAGGCTCTTTCTTTTTCCATAAATTCCCACATTAATTTTAGTTCTTCCAAAAGAAATTCTATTCTTTCGCCAAATGTTGCTTTGTAGTCTCTTTTTTCTTTAAATTCTTTAAATATCCAGGGATTTGAAATGGCGCCTCTGCCTGCCATGACACCGTCACAGCCGGTCTCTTCAAACATTCTCTCTATATCTTTCCAGCTCCAGACATCACCGCTGCCAACAACAGGAACAGGTGAAATTTTTTTAAGGTCTCTTATCCTTTCCCACCGTGCCTTTCCTGTGAAAAGTTCCCTTGCAAGCCGCGGATGAAGTGCAATGAGGGAAACACCTGCTTCTATCAGTTCTTCGGCTATCTTTTCAAGGTTGTCTTCATGAAAGCCGAGCCTGATTTTGGCAGTAACAGGAACACCGTAAGGTTTAAGGGCATTAACAGTCTCCCTTACTATCTCCCCCATAATTTCGGGAAACTGGAGAAGGTATCCTGCAGATTTTGCTTTTAAAACCTTTTTAACGGAACAGCCGAAGTTTATATCTACAGCATCGGGCTTATACTCCTTTACCACTTTAACAGCAGCTCTTGCTATCTCTTCGGGGTTTCTTCCGTAAAGCTGTAAATGTATCGGCCGCTCCTCTTCGGTGAAGTAGGCAAGTTCTTTTTCTATTCTTTTAAAAACGATACCGGTAGCGTTCATGAGTTCTGAATAGACCCTGTCGGCACCGAGCCGCCTGCACAGCCTCCGAAACGCAGAGTGGGTGTATCCTGCCATAGGTGCAAGGATGACTTCTCTTTTTATCTCTAACTTATTCAACTGCAAGCCTCAATCCGAGTTTTTTTGCGTGGTTGTAAACGGTTAAAAATTCCTCTTCCGTTATCCGCCGCGCTATTTCAGGAAATTCAGATGCCCTGTAAGCGGGAAAGTACTGATCCATAACGTTTACGTAAGCACCTTTTCCTATCGTATCTTTTATCCAGTTAAGAATTTCTATGGTGTCACCGGTGTATCCCGGCATGACAAGGTGCCTTATTAAAACGCCCCTTTTAGCTGTCCCGTCACTGCCGATTTCAAGATTTCCAACCTGACGAAACATTTCCAGAACCGCATCTTTTACAACTTCCGGATAATCCGGCGCTTTAAGGTATTTAGTTGCAAAATTCCGGTTAAAAGTTTTAATGTCCGGCATGTAGATGTCAACGATACCATCTAACTCTTTTAACGTTTCAACCTTTTCATAACCTCCGCAGTTGTAAACTACAGGGACGGAAAGGCCTTTCTCTTTCGCCTTTAAAATCGCAGGAACTATAAGGGGAATCTGATGGGTCGGCGTCACAAGGTTTATGTTGTGGCACCTGTTTGCCTGAAGGTAGAGCATGATTTCTGTAAGCTCTTCAACCGTTATCTCTTCCCCTTCGCACAGGTGCGAAATGTCGTAATTCTGACAGAAAACACACCCGAGGTTACAGCCTGAAAAGAATATAGTTCCCGAACCGTAAATACCCGTTAAAACAGGTTCCTCACCGAAGTGGGCAAAGGCAGAGGCAACCTTCAGTTTAATTCCCGTTTTGCAAAAGCCCTTTTCCTTTTCCCTATCTACGCCGCAGTTTCTGGGACAGATTGTGCAGTTTTTAAAAGCTTCAGTAGCAAGAATCAACCTTAACCTCTCTTAAAATCTCTTCTGGAGAAAGGGGAATTGTTCCGACCTTTTCATTTCCGGGATTAACAACAACCTGAAGGAACGGTTTATCGGATGTAAAGAACCACTCAAGCTTTTCCTTCAAACCGTCCCTTTTCCATACCGAAGAAGTGTTTTTAAAGCCCATTCCCTTTGCAACAACCTCAACATCAACCGTTGAAAAGTTAAAGTTCTCCTGATCACCGGTGCTTCCCCACGTTCCGTTATCAACGCAGAAAATTCTAAAGTTTTCCGGTGCGTAGCTGCTGCACGTTGCAAGCGTTCCCGTGTTCATTAAAAGGGAACCGTCACCGTCTATGGAAATAACGGATCTGCCTGTTGCAACAGAGTATCCAAGGGCTATTGAGGAAACAAGGCCAAGACTTCCGAGCATGTAAAAAACGGAATTTTCGATACCAAAAAGGTTTTTAAGATGGTAAACTTCCCTTGCCGGGAAACCGATGTTTGCAAAAAGAACCGTACCTTTATCTCCCTTTTCCTTCAGGAAAGAGAAAAGTTCCGCCACAGCTTCAAACCTTCTCATGTCGGGATTTTTAATACTTTTTTCAACCTTAACAGAAACAACTTTTTCTCTCTCTTTCTCAAATACCGGATTTTTATACTCTTCACCTTCAAAAAGTGCAGGAGAAAGCAGAATGGCTATTGGCTCCCTCTTCCTAAAAGCTTCTTCTACAGCTTTTGGAATGATAGGCAGGGCACTCTTATCATAAACCTTTACAACAGGAACACCGCAGGCTTTAAAAAGGTTTTCCGTAACCTCGCCCATCAAAACCTGAGGAAAAATTTTCTCTTTATAAATACCCCTGTGAGAAACAAAGATGGGAAGGGGAATTCTGTAAGTCTTTATCAGCGTCATAAGAGCACCGAAAATGTTACCCACACCGGAAGACTGAATGAAAAGAGCATAACGCTTGCCGCCGGCAAAAAGTCCCGCAGCTATACCTAAACCCTCTTCCTCCCTTGAAAGGTGAATGTGCTTTTTACCGTAAACATCATCAAGTTTAGCCAGTAACGTCTTAACCCTATCACACGGAAGAGAAAGAACATAATCTATCTTTAAACCTTTCAAAGTACCCGTTATAAATCCCGTAGCTTCCATCAACCACCTCACAAGTAGAAAGTGGTTTAATAATAGCAAAACATTGCAACCGGCAAGAAACTGACATACTATCAGTGATAAAATAATTGAGGTTTCATATCAGACAAGGAGGCAGAATGTTTAAGAATATCTTCAGAAAAAAGGGAAACGAGGAAGGATTTCTGACACCAAAACAGATAGTTGAAGAGCTGGATAAATACATCGTAGGACAGCAGGAAGCAAAGAAAGCGGTTGCCATTGCCCTTAGAAACAGGTGGAGAAGGCAAAAACTTCCTGAAGATATGAGAGAAGAAGTTGCGCCCAAAAATATTATTATGATAGGACCTACAGGCGTTGGAAAAACGGAAATAGCAAGGAGATTGGCAAAGCTTGTAAATGCACCGTTCGTGAAAGTAGAAGCCACAAAGTTTACAGAAGTCGGTTACGTCGGAAGAGACGTAGAATCAATGATAAGAGACCTTGTTGAAATAGCGGTTAACATGGTAAAAGAGGAAAAGATAGAAGAGGTAAAGGTAAAGGCGAGAGAACTTGCTTACGAAAGACTTCTTGACCACATGATACCGGAACAGCCCGCCAAACCTCAATCCCTTGAAACTCTATTTGACGTTTTTCTGCCTTCACAATCAAAGAAAAAAGAAGAACCATTAGCAAGAGAGATTAAAAAGGAAAGGGAAAGATACCTGAAGCTTTTAAAAGAAGGAAAACTTGATGAAGAAGAGGTTGAGATACCGGTAACCGTTGAAACACCTGCCAACATAGGCGTAATAGGCATAGGTCCCGGGATGGGAGGCGACGCCGGAAACATTCAGGACATAATTTCCTCGCTCTTTCCAAAGCCTAAAAAGATGCGAAAAATGAAAGTAAAAGAAGCCCTCAGATACCTTGAACAGGAAGAGGCACAAAAACTGATAGACATGGACGAAGTAATCAAAGAGGCAATAAATCGCGTTGAAAATCACGGCATCGTTTTCATAGACGAAATAGATAAGGTAGCTGCAAAGGGAAGCGGAAAAGGCCCGGACGTTTCAAGGGAAGGTGTCCAGAGAGATCTGCTGCCGATAGTAGAAGGCTCAAAAGTGCCAACAAAATACGGCCTGATAAAGACAGACCACATACTATTCATAGCGGCCGGTGCTTTCCACATAGCAAAACCTTCTGACCTGCTACCGGAACTTCAGGGAAGATTCCCGATAAGGGTAGAACTAAAACCGCTCACAAAAGAAGATTTCATAAGAATCCTGACGGAACCGAAAAACGCACTAACAAAACAGTACACTGAACTTCTTAAAACGGAAGGCGTTGAAATAGAATTTACAGAAGACGGCATCGAAGAGATAGCTAAAATGGCGGAAGAGGCAAATACAAAAGCCGAAAACATCGGCGCAAGAAGACTTCACACCGTACTTGAAAGACTCCTTGAAGACATATCATTCAACGCACCCGAAATGAAAGGACAAAAGGTCATAATAAACAGAGAATACGTAAAAGAAAGACTCGGCAACATTATAGAAGACGAAGATCTTACAAGATACATACTGTGAATCTGGAGAAAGCATGCTTGAAAGGATAGCCGCAAAGATAAAAAAGTACGGTGATCTTTTAATAACCATTGATGGAAAGGAACGGTTCTATCTCACAAAGTTTCCGTCGTCATTTGGCGTCGTGGTTATCACAGCAGAAGGTGAAGGCTTTTTCTTCACCGATAAACGCTACCTTAACGCTGCAAGAGAAAGAGCAAAAAAGTTCAACGTTTTAGAGTGGAAAAGCTTTGAAAACCTGAAAGAAATTTTCGGGAACAGGAAGGTAATAGTTGACGGCGAAAGAGTAACGTTAAAACAGTTTAACGAAATAGAAAAACACTTTGAAACCACCACGGTCAACGGCTTTTTGAAAGAGTTTCGCGTGGTAAAAACGGAAGAAGAGATCTGCGCCATAGCCCGTGCAGTTGCCATTGCCGAACAGTCATTAAGGGACGTTCTGCACCTTTTAAAACCGGGTATAACAGAGTATCAGTTCAGAAAAGAGTTAGTAAACAGAATGTTTCACTACGGCAGCGAAGAATCGTTTGAGACGATAGTCGCATCCGGGAAAGGTGCATCTATTCCTCACTGGAAAACCTCTCATAAAGAGGTAAAGGACGGTGATGTTGTTATTGTTGATTTCGGTTCAATTTTCGGCGGCTATCTTTCAGACATAACAAGAACTTTTCTTATAGGAAACGTTTCTTACGAACTTAAAAAGATTTACAATATAACCCTTGAAGCTCAATTAAAAGGAATAGAAGCAGCAAAATCGGGCATGCCCTGCCGCGAAGTTGATAAAATAGTAAGAGATTTCATCACTGAAAAGGGATACGGTGACTACTTTGTCCACGGTACGGGACACGGAATAGGCGTTGAAATCCACGAAGCACCAACGTTAAGCCCGAAATCAAATGAGATTTTAAAGAAAAACAGCGTTGTAACGGTAGAACCGGGTATATACATACCCGAACTTGGCGGCGTAAGAATTGAAGATGATGTTTTAGTAAGAGAGGACGGAGGTTATTCACTTATAACCCTTCAAAAGTAATAGGGAGGTTTTAATGGCAAAAAGCATCGATTTAAGCGGTAAAGTTGCCCTCGTAACAGGCGGCACAAGAGGTATAGGAAGGGCAATAGCTGTTGCTCTTAAAAGTGCAGGTGCAATAGTCTATATCACGGGAACAAACGAAGAGAGAACAAAGCAAGCCGCAGAAGAGATAGGCGTAAACGGCGTGAAGATGAATGTCTGCGACAGAGAAGAGGTCAAAAAAGTTGTTTCAGAGATAGCGGAAAAAGAGGGAAAAATAGACATTCTCATAAACAACGCCGGCATTACAAGGGACACCCTTTTTATGAGAATGAAGGATGAAGATTGGGATGCAGTAATAGAAACAAACCTCACAGGCATCTACAATGTAACAAGGCAGGTAGTCCCCCTTATGATGAAAAAGAAAACCGGCTCCATCGTCAACATCTCCTCTGTCGTTGGATTCACAGGAAACCCGGGACAGGTTAACTACTCATCTACAAAAGCAGCACTTGTTGGATTTACGAAATCCTTGGCAAAAGAAGTTGCATCTCGGGGAATCCGCGTAAACGCCGTAGCACCGGGATACATAACAACAGACATGACGCAGAAAATACCGGAAAAGGTAAAAGATGCCCTAATAAAGTCCATACCTATGCGCAGAGAAGGTGAACCATCAGAGGTTGCAGACGCCGTCCTATTTTTAGTGTCAGACATGGCGTCATACATCACAGGCACCACAATTCACGTCAACGGTGGACTTTTCTAAAGTTAGGAATATAATTTCCACTATCAACTATTTAAGGAGGTTGGCATGGCAGAAAACATCGAAGAAAAGGTGAAAGAACTTATCGCCGATAGACTTGGAGTTGATCCCGAAGAAGTAACTCCAGATGCTTCTTTTGTAGAAGACCTCGGCGCAGACTCTCTTGACACAGTTGAGCTCGTTATGGCTCTTGAGGAAGAGTTCGGAATTGAAATTCCTGACGAAGACGCTGAAAAGATTCAAACAGTTGGCGACGCCATCGAATACATCAAAAACCACACCTAAAAGTACTCATCTTTTCAAAATTTAAGGGGGGAAATCCCCCCTCCTAACAAAAACCTGCCGAAATCCCATCTTTCTCTTTAAACCATCAGAACTTATTCGTAAAAGCATTCAAAAAAGTTTACAATTTCATATAAAGTCTATAATTTTCCCCTAAAACTCATCACTATAAGGAGCGTGATGGACGTACTTGTAAGGGACATTTATAAAATGCCGGCAGGGCAGGAGTTTAAGGGCTTTTTTATAATAGAGAGCGCCGAGATCAAAAAGCACCGAACGGGCGAACCATACTTGAGACTTATCGTTTCTGACAGGACAGGAACTCTTCCAATTCTCTGGTGGAAGCCGCCAAAGGATGCAGACCTCACAATTTTCAAAAAAGGTGACGTCGTTTTTATTGAAGCTTACGTTGAACTTTTTCAGGGAAACGTCCAGCCAAAGATAAAATTTATGCGCCACGCAGAAAAAGCCGAATTTAAGAGAGAAAAATTTATAAAGGTAAGCAGGTTTGACGTTGAAGAACAGTTTACAAAGCTGCTTGAAATTATTGAAACGATAGAAAATCCATACCTGAAAAAACTTCTTGAACTCATATTCTACGACGATGAGATTGCATCAGCATTTATGAAAGCACCAGGTGGAAAGTTCATCCATCATGCCTCCATCGGTGGTCTTTTAGAACACACTTTAGGGGTTGTTGAAATATGCGAAGTCGTGGCAAAAAGGTATAAAAGCATAGACAGAGATCTCCTCATTACTGCTGCAATACTTCATGACATAGGAAAGATAGACGAATACAGCATGGACGTAGCAATTGATAGAACAGACGAAGGAATACTCTTAGGCCACATTTTCACGGGAAGCGAACTAATCTCTAAAAAAATTGATGAAATAGAAGGATTTCCTAAAACCTTAAAAGTAAAACTGCTCCACTGCATCCTTTCCCACCACGGTGAGTACGAATTCGGTTCACCAAAAAAACCAAAAACACTCGAGGCGGTAGCTCTCCACTATGCGGACGCCCTCGATTCTAAAGTCAAAGGATACGAAGAGCACATAGAGAGAGAGCTTGGTGAAGGAAAGGGATGGACAAAGAGACACTTTGCCTATGAAGTTCCTATCTACTTTGACGGGGAGATTAGCTATGAGTGAGAAAAAACTTACATACAAGGACGCTGGCGTTGATATTGAAGCTGGAGACGCACTCGTTGAGAGGATAAAACCTTTCGCGAAAAAAACGTTTGACAGTAACGTACTTGCCGGAATAGGCGGTTTTGGTGCAGGATATCTTATACCTGAAGGTTACAAAAAACCCGTTTTAGTTTCCGGAACAGACGGTGTTGGAACAAAACTTAAAGTTGCCCAGATGGCAAACGTTCACGATACTGTTGGAATTGACCTTGTAGCAATGTGCGTTAACGACATATTGACCGTTGGTGCAAAACCCCTCTTTTTCCTTGACTACTTCGCAACAGGTAAACTCTCAGTTGACACCGCCGCAGACGTTGTAAAAGGTATAGCAAAGGGATGCGAAATTGCCGGCTGTGCACTCATCGGTGGCGAAACGGCTGAGATGCCTGACTTTTACCCTGAAGGTGAATATGACCTTGCAGGTTTCGTAGTCGGAATCGTTGACATGGAAAAGTACATAACCGGCGAAAAGATAAAGCCGGGGAATATTGTTATAGGTATTGCATCATCGGGAATACACAGCAACGGATACTCTTTAGTAAGAAAGCTCTTCTTTGAAATTCTGAAATTAGACGTAAACGATACCGTTGATGAGTTAGGAAAAAGCGTTGCCGAAATTCTGCTGACACCCACAAAAATATACGTAAAATCGATATTAAATCTCCTGTCAAAAGTAAATGTTAAAGGGCTTGCCC
Source organism: Desulfurobacterium sp. TC5-1 (assembly GCF_000421485.1). Classification (NCBI taxonomy): domain Bacteria; kingdom Pseudomonadati; phylum Aquificota; class Aquificia; order Desulfurobacteriales; family Desulfurobacteriaceae; genus Desulfurobacterium; species Desulfurobacterium sp. TC5-1. The sequence goes on from NZ_ATXC01000002.1 coordinate 170,166, forward strand.
ACATTACGGGCGGTGGAATACCCGGAAACCTTGTAAGAATTCTTCCAAACGGAACAAAAGCCGTAATAGAGAAAGATTCATGGGAAGTTTTGCCAATATTTAAATTCATTCAGGAAAAGGGAAACGTTCCTGAAGAAGAGATGTTTAAAACGTTCAACATGGGCGTTGGAATGTGTGTGGTAGTTTCACCTGAAGACGTGGAGAAAACACTTGCCGTTCTTAAAGAAGCGGGTGAAAAAGCTTTCATAATAGGTAAAATAGAGGAAGGAAACAAAAAGGTTGAGATAAAATGAAAATAGCAGTCCTTGCTTCTGGAAGAGGTTCAAATTTTAAGAAAATAGCAGAAGCCGTAGAGGCAGGAAAAATTCAAGCTGAAATAGCATTGCTTATCACTGACAGAGAAACCGCCGGTGCGATAAATATTGCAAGAGAATTTGGAATAAACATTTGCTACCTGCCTTTCAAAAAATTTTCAAATAGAGAAACTTACGATGAAAAAATCGTTTCCATATTAAAACGGGAAGGTGTATCCCTCGTCTGTCTTGCCGGTTACATGAGAATAGTTACGCCAACTTTCGTAAAAGCCTTTGAAAACAGAATAATGAACATACACCCTTCGCTCCTTCCCGCTTTTCCAGGACTTGGCGTTCACAAAAAAGTTCTGGAATACGGTGCAAAGTTTTCCGGCGCCACAGTCCACTTTATTGATACCGGTGTTGACACAGGTCCAATAATCATTCAGGCGGTTGTACCTGTAAAGCCGGAAGACACGCCTGACACACTTGCTAATAGAATCTTGGAATGGGAGCACAGAATTTATCCCCAGGCTGTAAAGTGGTTCGTTGAAGGCAGGATAACAATCAACGAAAGAAAGGTTACAGTAAAAGGTGCATCCTATGACTCCCCGCCGGTCGTTCCGGCACTGGAGGACTTTTGATGGAGAGGTTTAAAATTTCTGAAAACGTTGAAGCAGTCCTCAATCCCGTAGATGAACTTGACATAACTTCTGTCGTCATCTTTTCAGAAAACGGAAGCGTAACAGACAACGGAAAAGCAGGACTCACAAACTTGTCCCTCCACGTTGGTCTAAAAAGGAGTGTTTCAAAAACGACCAAGGAAATAGCATTCTTAACAGAACCTTACGGTTCATCGATAATTCCAGAAACAGGAAAAGATTTTTCTACTATATCTTTCCAGATAACTCCCGATGGATTCCCGGTCTTCATAGAAGTCCTCTCTGAACTGATAACGGAACCGGCCTTTACCGAAGAAGATTTCATAATAGAAAAAGAGACAACCATTGCTGCCATAAGGGCAAGACTTGAAAGTGCATTTTCGTTTGGTTACGAAGAATTTAACCTTTTCACCTATAAAAACACACCTTACAAAAATCTACCGTCCGGAACGGTAGAAACCGTCGTGCCCATAACTCTCAACGACCTTAAAGAGAAATACAGAAGGTTTTTTAACGAAGGAAAATTCATTATTTCAATTGCAGGGAAAATCCCCGAAAATGTGGAAAAACTACTCTCTAAACTTCCCATAAAGGGAGGAAAGAACAGAAAACTTCTCTTTAAAACGCCCATTGAAAAAAGTGAAAGTGTAAACTTATGCAGGAAAGGTTCAACACAAACCTTCATAATAAGAGGATACGAAGCACCGTCAGTAAATGACTGGAAAAAGTACGTCTCCTATAAGCTGCTGAACACCGTTGTAGGTGATGGATTTAACTCTATCCTCTTTCAGCAGCTACGGGAAAAACAGGGACTTGCCTATTCAACAGGTTCCTTCTTCCCGACACTAAAAAATCCTGGAAGATTTGTCATATACATAGGCACGTCGCCGGAAAAGGAAGAACAGGCACTAAAAGGCATTGACAACCTGATAGAAAACCTGCCGGCGTTAATCGGCGAAGAAGATATTAACAGGGCCAAAAACTACCTTAAAGGGACTTATCTACTTGACCACGAGAAAAGACTACGAAAAGCCTGGTACTACGGATGGTGGACAGTGCTGACAGGAACACCGGAAAAAGACACCCAATACATAGAAGAGATTGAATCACTAACACTTAAAGACGTAAAAGAAGCAGCTGAAGAGTTAAGTAAAAAACCCTACCATCAGGTAATCGTCTGCAATGGATAGCGTAATAGTTGTAAGTATGTGTTTATTAGGAATACGATGCCGTTACGACGGAAAGAGTGTTCCGTGGGAAGGATTAAAGTTTATTAAGGATAGGTTTTTTATCCTTCCCGTCTGTCCGGAACAGCTTGGAGGACTTTCAACGCCAAGATCTCCATCAAAAATAGAGAAAGGAGACGGCTTCACCGTTTTAGAAGGAAAAAGCAGAGTTTTAACCGTTGAAGAAAAAACAGACGTGACAGCAAATTTTGTGAAAGGTGCGCAGGAGGCACTCAAAATAGTAAATCTATTCAGAGAAAATGTGAAAGCTGTAATATTAAAGGAGAAAAGTCCTTCGTGCGGCGTGAAAACCATATATAATTTTAACTCAGACTCTCTAAAAGCAGGGAAAGGCGTAGCAGCAGCCCTATTTATTAAAAATGGCTACCGCGTTTTAAGTTCTGACGAACTTGAAGAGATAGAAAAACTTTAAAAAGGAGTACAGATGAGTAGATTGCCAGAACTTGTTATAGCAGGACTAAAACCAAAATACCCGATTATCCAGGGCGGAATGGGTGCGAAAGTATCCCTCCACAAACTTGCAGCTGCTGTTGCAAACGCAGGTGGAATGGGCGTTATATCAGCCGTTCTACTCCAGGAAAAAGACAGAAAAAAGGAACCCAAAAAGACTTGCAAAGGCAAAAACCTTGAAGAATTGGGAATGAAGCCTTATCTATACGCAACAGAGCTTGCAGAAGAGATAAGAAAAGCAAAGGAACTTGCACCAAACGGTCTGATAGGCGTAAACATAATGTACGCATTGACACACTTTTACGAACTGCTCCTTACAGCCATTGATGCAGGTGCGGACTTTATCATTCAGGGAGCAGGCTTTGGAAAGGACGTCTTTAAAATATGTAAAACCTTTGACATCCCGCTTATAGAGATAGTATCAACGCCAAAAGGCGCCGCTCTATCTGAAAGACTCGGAGCTTCTGCGATAATTGTTGAAAGCGTCGAAGCGGGCGGCCATCTTGGAACAGACAAAGGATTGTGGGAAGTTCTTCCAGACATAGTAAAAGCCGTTAAGAAGATACCTGTAATAGCGGCCGGTGGCATTTTCGACGGAAAAGACATGGCAAAAGCCTTTGAAATGGGTGCAAAAGGCGTTCAAATCGCAACAAGATTTATAGCAACCTACGAATGTGACGCCGATCAAAAATTCAAAGAGTATATAATAAATGCGAAGCCGGAAGATTCTATATTTATAAAAAGCCCTGTTGGCATGCCGGCACATGCAGTTAGAAACCCATTTACGGAAAGGTTGGAAAAGGAAGGGAAAATACCTCACAGATGCCACTACAACTGCTTAAAGACATGTGCAAAGGCAGATTCTATATACTGTATAGCTGATGCCCTGCTTGCATCTGCAGCGGGCGACGTGGTAAATGGACTTGTATTTTCCGGCAGTAACGTAGGAAGAGTTAACAGAATGTACCACGTTGACGAACTGATACAGGAACTTGTAAAAGAGTGCGAAGAGGAACTTGCAAAGAAAAATCTTAACTTCCGGGGGGAATGATGAAAAAGATACTTGTTGCTGCAGTTTTTCCTCTTCTGCTGGCAGGTTGCGTTCAGACACAGCCGGTAAACACAACACCTGCAAAGCAGGAGAGCGCATACGATAAAAAACTTGAAGAATTAGAAAAACGTATATCTTCAATAGAAGCAAAAAGTTTACAGAACAGCGCTCAAATTAAAACTCTCAACGAGAGAGTCGCCAGAGTAGAGGACAGGCTCGTTGAAGACGAAAAAGAAATATACGAACTCAAGAAAACATCACAGCAGACACAAAAAGTTTTGAAAGAAATAACCGTATCTGCTAAATCCGCCGTACAACCGGAAAATCAAACAGAGGCAGTTCCGCAGGAAACTGCCGAAGTCGAGCAACCTTCAGCAGAAGTCCAAACACCAGAAGTAATAAATGTATCTGACGAAGACATCTATAAAAAGGCTTTCAACGCAATGGAATCGGGTGAACTCGACACGGCCAGAATCCTGTTTGAAACACTGGTTAAAAGGTATCCGGACAGTCCTCTGGCAGACAACTCCCTCTACTGGATAGGTGAAATATTCTACTCCCACGGCGATTACGCAACAGCACTTGACTACTTCAAAAAGGTTGTTGACAACTACTCAAACTACTACCCATCACCAAAAGGAAACAAAGTGCCTGCAGCCCTGCTTAAAGAAGCCCTCTGCTACAAAGGACTCGGTGACAATGCAAAAGCAAAGCAGCTGCTGAAAAAACTGATTTCAAAATACCCTTCAACAAACGAAGCAGCCATAGCCAAAGTAAAACTGATGGAACTTGGAGATTGATAGATGAATGAAAGAGATATGAGAATCAAAGGACTTGCATATAGAGGCTTCGATCTCTGGCTTAACCTTGAACTTTCGAAGTTCCGGCCGGACGGCGGTTACGAAGAGGTCGAAAGGTTTCTGTCAAAACGGTTCAAAACGGAAAATCTCAATCCCTTGCTTGAAGTTTTAGGACTCCTTGAAATGGCATTAATAGAGGATGCTCTGAAAGGTAAGGAGTACTTTACTGAAGAAGAGAGAGAACAGGTAATAAAAGAGGTTGTGGAGCAGCTTGCGTCTGACTTTCCCCTCATAGTGGAAGAGATGGAAAAGATAGCAGAAAGTATAAATGGTAAAATTAGCCAGTTCAAGGAGCTTGCTAAAAAGTATAGAGAAAAGGAAGGAGGCAATTAAATGTCAGGGAAAATAAAAGTTGCCATAGTAGGGGTTGGAAACTGTGCCAGTTCCCTCATACAGGGAATTTACTACTACCAGGGGAAGTCAGAAAAAGATATATCTGGACTTATGCACTACGATATAGGCGGCTATAGACCGTGGGACATAGAAATCGTTGCCGCATTTGACATTGATAAAAGAAAAGTTGGAAAGGATGTAAGCAGGGCAATTTTTGAAAAGCCAAACTGCACGACCGTTTTCAATCCCGATGTTCCGGAAATGGGTGTTGAAGTCCAGATGGGACCCGTTCTTGACGGCTTTGCAGAACACATGAATGAGTACCCGGAAGACCAGAGATTCGTGGTAGCTGACAAGGAACCTGTCGACGTAACAAAAGTTTTAAAAGAATCGGGAGCAGAGGTTGTTATCAACTACTTACCTGTTGGCTCTGAAGAAGCAACAAGATACTATGCCCGGTGCGCTCTTGACGCTGGATGCGCCTTTGTCAACTGTATTCCTGTTTTCATAGCATCAGACAGCGAATGGGCTAAAAAGTTTGAAGAAAAAGGACTACCAATCGTCGGAGACGACATAAAATCACAGGTGGGCGCAACAATCACTCACAGAGTTCTGGCAACACTCATGTCAGACAGAGGCGTTGCAATAGACAGAACCTACCAGTTAAACTTTGGTGGAAACACAGACTTCTTAAACATGCTCGAAAGAAAAAGACTTAAAACAAAGAAAATATCAAAAACGGAAGCCGTTCGCTCACTGATTCCGTACCCTATGGCTGACAACAACATTCATATAGGACCAAGTGACTACGTCCCATGGCTTAAAGACAACAAAATTGCATACATAAGACTTGAAGGAAGGCTCTTTGGCGACGTTCCAATGTACATAGAATTGAAACTATCCGTTGAAGACTCACCAAACAGTGCAGGTTCTGCAATTGATGCTATAAGATGTGCAAAAGTTGGACTTGATAGAAAGATAGGCGGTCCCCTCTACTCCATCTCTTCATACACGATGAAACATCCACCTATCCAGTATCCGGACTGGAAAGCAAAAGAGCTTGTTGATAGATTTATCAAAGGTGAAGTGGAAAGGTAAAAAGTCCTTAAAAATAAAAAAAAAGGGGGCTTCAAAGCCCCTTTTTTACTTTAAATTCTATCTTTTATTAGAAGCTCAAGCCTTTTCATCGCCTCTTCAGAGATATACTCTTTTTTTGTCTGAATAGCACCAACAAGCGCCGTTTTTGCGTAAGAGTTTTCAATGTCTTCTGGCTTAATCGTCTCTATAACACGCTTAAGCATCCTTTTAGCATTCTCAATGTTCTTCGCCATAGTGGCAAGAACTTTTTCAACGTTAACCTCTTCACCTTCCTTCCATACATCGTAATCTGTTGCAAGAGCAACAGCCGCATAAGGAATCTCTGCTTCCCTTGTGAGCTTTGCTTCAGGGATGTTTGTCATTCCAATCACATCAACACCCCAGCTCCTGTAAATCTTTGATTCAGCCTTTGTTGAAAATTGAGGTCCCTCTATACAGATGTAAGTTCCTTCTCTATGAACCGGGATACCTTCATCAAGGCAGGCCTTGTAAATAAGCTCGTTCAAACATTCGCAGGTGGGTTTATCGAAAGGAATGTGGGCAACGATGCCGTTACCAAAAAACGTAGAAGGTCTGTTTTTTGTTCTGTCAAAGTACTGGGTAACTATAACAAAATCACCGGGCTTTATTTCTTCCTTCATTGAACCAACAGCACTGACAGAGAGAATGGCATCAACGCCGAGCATTTTAAATCCGTAAATGTTTGCTCTATAAGGAACTTCTGAAGGAAGGTAAACGTGTCCCCTTCCGTGTCTTGGAAGGAAATAGACATCCTTACCGGCAAGTTTTCCGTGAATGTAAGCATCTGAAGGTTTACCAAAAGGTGTATCAAGTGTTATTTCCTCAACATCGGTAAGACCTTCAATGTCGTAAAGTCCGCTTCCACCGATAATTCCTATCTTCATACTCTCCTCCTGAATTCAAATTTACCTATTGAAGGATATCTCTTTACCGCCTTCTTCAACCTTTATTATCGTTCCCATACCCCAAACATTAATCACTTTATCACCGTCGTTATCAACGCCTTCAAGAATCTTGACAGTAATATTCTTAACACCGTTCCCGCCGATATCCTCAGCCTGCTGCTCAAGCATTGCAACAACCCTCATAACAGGGTCAATCGGAAGCTCGCCGTTGAACCAGTTTTTCTCTTTCTGCTGAATGAAAGCGTAAGCTATGTTTATAACCTCATGCTTCTGTGGAACTTCTCCAAAAGAGAGAATCATCTTTAAACCTCCGTAGGACTGTTGTTAGTGCCATTATTCTACAACAAAATCAACTTCCAAAGACAAAGGAAAATCACTCTCCGACTGTTCCTACGACGTTAACCTTTGCGCCCGGTTCTACTTCAGAGTAAGAAAGAACAACAATATTTGGTGCATACGGTTCTATTATCTTTTTAAGAAAACGGCGAACGGCAGGAGAGGTGAGAATAACCGGAACTGCCTGCTTCCTGGTGAAAATGTCACGGTATTTCATAATGTCACCCATTATTCGCTGAACGAAAGCAGGTTCAAGAGGCGGAAGGTAACCGTCGTTCTGTTTCACCTTTTCTAAAATGTAATTTTCTGCTTTTGGAGTCAGCGTCAGAACGGTAATCTCACCGTTCACAGCGTAAAGGTTCGTTATCAAACGGGCAAGTGCCTGTCTTACAAATTCGGTGAGGATGTCCGGATCCTGCGTTTTTGAAATGTTATCTGAAAGCGCCTCCAGGATAGTCATAAGGTCTTTAACAGGAATGCCCTCTTTAAGCAAATTCTGAAGAACCCTGTGAACGACACCTAAAGGCACCTGCTCCGGAACGATGTCTTTAACGAGAGGATACTTCCTGGCAAGGTTGTCTATGAGCTCTTTTGTTTCAACCCTTCCCAAAATCTCGTAGGCATGTTTCTTGATAACTTCCGAAAGATGAGTAATTATAACTGTTGGAATGTCAACAACAGTATATCCCAAAAGTTTTGCCCTATCTTTCAGGTTAGGTGCTATCCAGTAAGCTGTAAGCCCGAATGCCGGCTCTTTTGTCTCCTTCCCGGGAATCTTTTCCTTTGTTGTCCCCGTATCAATGGCAAGTAGCTTGTTAGGCTCTACCTCACCTCTGGCAACCTCAACATCTCTTATTAAAATTCTATACTCACCCGGTTTAAGCTCAAGATTATCTTTTATGTGAACAAGGGGAATGATTATTCCTAACTCTTTAGCAAGCTGCTTTCTTAGCGATTTTATCCTCTTAACAATTTCCCCTTTTTTCTTATCCTCAACATAAGGTATCAAAGCATAACCTATTTCCATTGCCAGCGTTTCCGGTGGAGAAATCACATCTTCTTCCTCTTCTTTCGCCTTTGCCTCTTTTAAAAGCTCTTTTGCCCTCTCTTCTGCCTCTTTTAACTCTTTCTCTTTAGTAGCTTCGTAAACCATGTAGGCAACTATTGCAATGAGAGAAGCTACAAGCAGGAACGGAATTGTTGGCATTCCCGGAACGATACCCATAACTGCAAGAGTTCCTGCCGCCATGAAAAGGGCTTTATGGTAACCTGTCAACTGCTTGAAAATTTCCGTTCCAAGGTCAGTCTCGGCTGCTGCTCTTGTAACCATAAGACCGGCCGCGGTTGAGGTAATGAGAGAGGGAATCTGTCCTACAAGTCCATCACCAACGGTAAGAATAGTAAATGTTTTTGCGGCATCAGACAAACTCATGTGATGCTGAAAAACACCTATGGCAAGACCGCCAAGGATGTTTATAAGCGTAATGATAATCCCTGCAATGGCATCGCCACGGATAAACTTCGAAGCACCGTCCATCGCCCCGTAGAAGTCCGCTTCTCTTGCTATTTCCTGACGGCGCCTCTGGGCTTCTTTCTCATCGATCAAACCGGCGTTAAGGTCAGCGTCTATCGCCATCTGTTTACCTGGCATGGCGTCAAGAGTAAACCTTGCGGCAACTTCTGAAATCCTTTCAGTACCTTTTGTAATGACGATAAAGTTGATTACCACAAGTATCAGGAAAACGATAATACCTACGATGTAGTTACCACCAACGACAAACTGTCCAAAGGCCTCTATAACCTTACCGGCTGCCGCAGGTCCCTCATTTCCATGAAGGAGAATTCGCCTTGTTGTTGCAATGTTAAGAGATAGACGAAAAAGCGTTGCGATAAGGAGTAGAGATGGAAAAGAAGAAAGTTCAAGGGGATGGTTTATATAAATCGTAGTCATCAGAATTAACAGAGATAGTGTAATGCTAAAGGTTAAAAGAATATCAAGAGCCATAGGAGGAATGGGAAGCACCATCGAGGCAAGAATGGCAAGGAGGAGAAGAACAAAAAGAAGATCAGAATACTTGTAAAGCTTGTTCACGTAGAGAAGAAGTGTTTCTTTCATAGATTCTCCGCCTTTTTATAGGCGTTAAGGGCATTCTCTATATACTTTGCAAGTCCAAATCTATCAGAGGAGGCAAGTTTATTTGCAACTGTCATATCAAACATATCGGTGTACATCTTATCTGAAAAGGAGGAAAACATACCTTCCGGTATTCCCTTTCTCATCTCTTTCAACATAATCTCAAGAAACGTTGCCTCAAACTCTCTGGCAACGTCTTTTACCGTTTTGATATTTTTAATTGCCGTAACATCCCAGTAAGGAATAATCTTCGGCTCCATCTCTCTCCCCGTTACATAATCACTATTTTAGCATGAAGCTTGCCAGCTGCTTTTATAGCCTGAATTATCGCTATTAAATCCCTCGGGGATATACCAAGCTCGTTGAGAGCCTTAACAAGATCTCTAAGGTCGGCAGACTGAACACTAAATATACGACCCTTCTCCTCTTTAACCTCGGTAGTTACATTCTCGGTAGCAACCGTCTTGCCGTTTGAAAGAGGGGATGGCTGCGAAACCTGCGGCGTTTTCGTTACTGAAACATAAATATTACCGTGGGCAACATAAACAGGAGGGTCTATCCTAACGTTACCGCTCATTATAACCGTTCCTGTCCTTTCATATATCACAACTACAGGTTCAGGCTCGGTATTTATGGAAAGGTTAAGAATCTTTGAAATGAAATCAACCTTGTTAACGCCTTCCGGAAACCTCACTTTAACCGTTGAAGAATCAACGGCAACAGCCGTTCCTCTACCAAAGGCACTGTTAATGGCATCGGCTATCGTAGCAGCTTCAGAAAAGGAAGGATGCTTCAGCGTGAGAGTTACAGAATGTTCATCGGTAAGTTCAAAGGGAAGTCCCCTCTCAACTATACCACCATCTGGAATGATACCGGTTGTTGGAAAGTTCTTCTGAACCTTTCCTCCTTTGTTTGATTCTGAATAACCACCGCCGGTGGAAACAGAACCCTGAGCAAAGGCATAAACCTTTCCATCGGGACCAAGGAGCGGCGTTCTTATAAGAATTCCGTTGGAAATATCCTTTGCATCACCTATTGAAGCAACATTAACATCAAATGTCATTCCCGGTTTCGCAAAAGGTGGAAGTTTTGCCGTAACTATCACAGCTGCAGCGTTTTTGGTCTTAACTACCTTTGGATCAACATAAATCCCCATTTTTCTCAGCATATTTGAAATACTCTGAAGCGTAAAAACGCTGGAAGAGCCGTCACCGGTACCGTCAAGCCCGACAACAATACCGTAACCCGTCAAAAAGTTCGGCCGCACGCCTTCAATATTTACCTCAGAACCTATCTTCGTAGTGACCGCTCCGGCATTAACTGAAAAGATAAACAAAACAGCGAAGAGAAAAAACACCCTTTTAATCATAAATCTGCTCCCTAAAATGGCCATATCTTCATCAAGAATCTTGCAAGCCAGCCGGGCCTCTGACTCTCTGCCCAGAAACCTTTACCGTTATATTCAACGTACATGTCAGAAATTCTGGAAGATAGTATCGAGTTGTCCTGTTCTATGTCGGTTGGACTGATTATCCCCGATATTTTTAAAACCTGAGTATCGTCGTTTATCTTTATAACCTTTTCGCCTTCTATGTAGAGATTCCCATTAGGATAAACTTTAACAACCCGTGCAGTTATCGTTGCCACAAGCTTGGCATCTCTTTTTGTAGCTCCTTGACCGGAAAAATCCATCGAAGGCGAAGTAGAAAAACCAAGAATCGGATTGGTTGAATTACCGGGAATGCTCTTACCTAAAACGGTTGGACCATTAACGTTGAGACTCATAGAAGACTTCTTTCCCGTTGAGCTGGTTGAACTTCCCTCACCAGAAAGCGACTCCACAACCTTTATCGTTATAATATCTCCAACCTGATGAGCTTTGGGATCAGAAAAGAGATTGTCATAGCCAGTGTAAAGAGAACCTTTTGAAAGCGGTTTTGCCTCTTCTACTGGTGGCGGCGGCGGTCTGTAGGCCACCTCCTTTTTCACCGGCGGATTACTTGCGCACCCTGAAAGAAAGAAAATCAGGGCACAAATTCCACAACACCACTTCCTATAACTCTGCATAGCAATTTCTTCCCGGTAGATATGTTTTTAACCTCTATTATATCCCCTAAAGCACCATTTTGAAGTGCCTGTCCCACCATCTCTATTCTTATGTTGTTAGAAACATAGACAACCTTAACCGGCGCATTTTTGAAAACCTTAAAATCTGGAATCACATCTGAAGGCTTAATTATAGCGCCGGCTCTTATAAGTCTTTTTGCCCTTTTACCGATAACATCTTCAGCAGAGTTGAAACCAAGAGAAGCCCTGCCTTCTAAAACCTTTTTAACTTTAAGGTCACTCTTTTTTATAAGCGTTTTAGGAAGAATATCATGTGCAGCAACAACTACAGGTTTAAGATTTGCAACCCTCACGTTTACAGGAATAATCTCTTCCTTTGCGCCATCTTTTACAAAAAGTCTGAAACGCAGATAATATTTATCTTCTGAAGTAAGCGTAACCCTGACAGAATCAGAATCTATATCTTTATCAGGTGCACTTACAAAAATTACCGCTTTACCCGGAAAATGAACATCAATGTAGTGTTTTATAAAATCTTTAACGGTTTCACCACTTGCCGGCAAAACCGTTAAAAGAAGAAACGAAAAAGCAAGGAGTAAAAAGCGCAAAACACACCCTCTCAAAACTTATGATTTAAGAGAACTGACAACCCGAAGCATATCGTCAGCCGTTGTTATGCCTTTTGAGTTAATTTCATAGGCACGCTGGGCCACTATCAGGTTAACCATCTCTTCAACGATATTGACGTTGGAAGCCTCAAGGAATCCCTGAAGTAGTTTTCCGTAACCATCGGTGTTTGGATCACCTTCAATAGGTTCACCTGAAGCATCTGTTTGAGCGTAAAGATTGCCACCGAGTGACTTTAAACCTGAGGGATTTATGAACTTATAAAGCTTTATTTTTCCAACCTCTTCTGTTGTCTCCTGCCCGCCGCTGTTTCTAACAATGTAAACGTTTCCATTTGGACTTATGGACACATTTACTATCGTTTCAGGGGAAGAAATCTGTATATTTGGGCTCAAACGGTAACCTTCAGGCGTAACAAGATAACCTTCACTGTCAACCTGAAAATCACCCGCTCTCGTATAAGCCTCTCCGCCGCCGGGAAGCTCTATTTTGAAAAATCCATCACCCTGAATGGCAAGGTCAAACTTTTTATCTGTCTTTATCAAACTTCCCTGTGTGAATATCTTGCTGACGTCAGAAAGCTTAACGCCAAGTCCTATCTGAATGCCGGAAGGCACCATGTTTTCATCTGAACTCATAACTCCGGGATCTTTAATCGTCTGATACATCAAGTCTTCAAAGTTTGCTCTCGAACGTTTAAATCCAATAGTGTTAACGTTGGCTATGTTGTTTGAAACAACGTCAAGGTTTGTCTGCTGTGCTTCCATTCCGGAAGCGGATGTCCAGAGAGCCCTTATCATCGTCTTCCCCCTTTATTAAACCTTTCCTATTTCAACACTCTTTATGTTAATTCTGTCAAGGCTTCGTATCAAATTTCCATAAATGTCGAAACGTCTCTGTGCTTCTATCAGATTAACCATCTCCTCAACCGGATTGACGTTAGAATTCTCAAGATAACCGGCCAAAACTTTATACTCTGCCTTCTTACGGTTTCCTGAACCCCGATAGTAACCTTCCCCAACGGGCGTCACAGAATCGTAATCCTCTATACCTAAAACAGCAACCTGAACACCACCCTGTAATACTCTGCCATCTTCTGTAACATTAAAAGGCATTGTCCCGTCTAAAAGAATAGGCTTCCCCGCACCATCAAGAACTTTATTCCCATTTGCATCAACTAAAAAGCCGTTTTTATCAAGGTGGAAGTGTCCGTTTCTGGTAAGAAGAACGCCCGCTTTTGTTAAAACGGTAAAAAAGCCTTTACCGGAAATGGCAAAATCAAAGGGCGAATCGGTCTTTTGAAGTGAACCCTGGGAAAGTACAGGAACCGTTTCTTTAAACCTCGGGAAGGTCAACAGTTTGGCGGCTTCTCCTTTATTAACAGGAACATTCTGGTACATCTCTTCTTCAAAAATTTTTTTAAAACCCGGCGTGTCAACGTTGGCTATGTTGTTTGAAACAACATCCAACTGTTCCATAGCACGCCTGCCGCCACTTGCAAGCATATATATAGATTGAAGGTCAACTGCCATAGTTTCCTCACTTTTTATAGGCAGAAAATATCTTTTCTATCTTTTCTTTCAGCGTTTCTGCGGTAAATGGCTTAACAACATAGTTATTAACACCGGCTTTTATGGCTGCAAGAACGTTTTCTTTTTTCGCTTCAGCAGTTACCATCAAAACGGGCAGATGTTTTAACTTTGGGTCCTTTCTTATCTCCTGAACAAGCTCAAGTCCGGTCATGTTGGGCATGTTCCAGTCTGTAAGAACAAAATCGTAATCCCCCTGCCTTAATTTTTGAAGGGCAACCTTTCCGTCTTCAGCTTCGTCTATGTTTTTAAAACCAAGCTGCATCAGAAGGGATTTTTCTATCCTCCTCATTGTAGCCATATCGTCAACTACCAGAATCTTTATATTCGGATCAGGAAGAGGCATCATTCCTCCTTAAAGCGTATTTATGGACAAGCTTTATCAGGTCAGGTGCATCAAACTTTACAAGGTGCGCATCTGCTCCAACAAACTTACTCTTGCTAACGTTAGCCTGGTCACTGAGCGATGTATTTATTATAACAGGTATCTTTGCAAGCTCAGGATTGCCTTTAACTTTCTTGGTGAAAGTTAAACCATCCATTCCGGGCATCTCTATGTCAGAAATTATAAGCTGAACAAAATCGGAAAGGTCTTTCCCCTCTTCTTTGGCATTTTTAAGCCAGTCGTGAAGTAACTCAAGAGCTTCTATACCGTTTGTCGCCTCATATACGGTGTGACCATCTTCGGTCAGAATTTTTCTCATTATTCTGCGAGCAACGGAACTATCATCAACAATGAGAATCTTAAAGTGTTCATCTTCCTTAATTCCGAGTTTTTTCTTATTAATACTGCTGACGCTCATAACCCTTATCATACCAAGCTCATCAAGAATACCTTCAAAGTCAAGCAGTAGAAGAAGCTGACCGTTCTCTATCTCTATAACTCCAACAATCTTGCCGCCGAGCTTGTTGTTCATACTCTCAGGCGGTTTTTTAATCTCGTTCCACTTTAAACGGCGGATTCTCTTTGCCTCGTGAATTGTTATACCGACAATCTCTCTCAAAAATTCCATTACAATAGTGTATTTCTCATCCATTGCCGGTTTAATCTTCATCCATCTTGCAAGAGAAAGGAGAGGGACATTCTTATCCCTTATTCTGGCTATTCCCACAACTTCAGGAGGTGACTTCGGCGTCTTCGCCACATTCTCAGGGGTAAAGATAACTTCTTTTACCTTGGCAACATTAACGCCTAAAGCCCACTCATATATGGAACCGTCCTCAAGCTCCTCATACATTCTAAAGTCAACTATCTCAAGCTCATTGGCTCCGGTTTCAAGTATTTTCGGAAGCAGCTCCTGTTTCTTAGGCATTTATCAACGGCCTCCATCTTTTATGTTCAGATAGGTTTTTATACAAACAACTACCTTTGATGTAATCTCGTTGCTCACCTTGATAAGCTCTTCCATCTTTTCAAGTGTTTCTCCAAAGTCCCTATTCTGAAGAGCTACGGCTATCTCTTTAGCCTCTACAAGAAGATCCTCTATAAGTTCTTCTATCTCAGAAATTAAAGAAGCAAGCTCTGGATGTTTTGAAACAACCGTTCTAAAGACGTGGGTTGAAGAGGTTATCGTATTCATCAGTGAATTAACGGAAGCGATAAATGTTGTATCGGGCTGAATATTGAGAACGTAAACTTTCCTGATGTTCTCCTCAATGCTTTCAATAATATCAAGAACATCGGTAACAATCTTGATGAGGTCTTTTGCATCTCCAAGATCAACCATACCAAATGTAGCAAGAACTTTTTTAATCTCGGCTTTCGTTCTGTCAGAATTCTTAATAACATTATCTGTAATCGTGGAAAGGTTACTGATAATCTCTGAAGAATCCTGAATCTTCTCAACAATTGTCTCGATGTGTTTCTCTTCCTCTTCAACGGCAGTAAACAGCCTGTTGATAACTGCAAGTGTGTCTTCCGCTGAATCCTTAATATTGTTGTAAACCTCCTTGTTCTGACTGAATATATCCATCCCGTCGTTGACAGCTTTCGTTGCTTCTTCCGTAATCTTAGTTGTTTTTGCCATCTTCTCACGCATGTTCTTAACAACCTCTTTAATCTCAACGGCAGACTTATTCGTTCTTTCTGCCAGCTTTCTTACCTCATCAGCAACTACGGCAAAGCCTCTACCTGCTTCTCCTGCCCTTGCGGCTTCAATGGCAGCATTGAGAGCAAGCAGGTTAGTCTGCTCAGTTATGGAAGTTATCACTTCCACAACCTGGTCAATCTGCTCTGTCTGATGCCTTAAGTCCTGAACAACCTCTTCAAGGTTGCTGGTTATTGAGTGAATGTACTTCATCTGCTCAATAGAAGAGGTGGTTTTCTTCTCCGCTTCGTTAAGATATTCAAGTATTTTGTTGTAGTTTACTTTAAGCTGCTCAGAAACCTTCACAAGGTCATTTATCTGTTCCTTTATCTTTCTTGCCGCTTCAGACTCTTCTTTTGATGTCTCTATAACCTTTTGAATGCTGTTGAGAACAACAGAAACGGAAACGGCCGTGTCAATAGCCTGGAAGAGACTCTCTTTCGCTGCTTTAAGGTTTGAAACTATCATCTGTTGCGTTGTTTTCAGGTTTTCAACTATCTCTCTTTCTGCAGTTGCATCCTTCCAGGTTGCAAGATAACCCCTGACGCTTCCGTCTTTATTGAGAATAACATGCCTGTATGATGCCATAACGTAAGGGCCTACAGGGATGTCGGCGTTTTTAATGTGTTCACCGGGTCTTGTCGCTTTAAGAAGAGTCTTTATCCTTTCCGGATCTTTATGCATCACGTGAATAGACGTCCCTATTAAATTATCGGGATTAACGCCAAACTCTTTAAGGAAAACGTCTTTCCACTTTGAGGCTATCTCGAGAGCTCTCCTGTTTGCCAGCACAATTTCGTTACCCGCCCGACCTGGCTTAAAGTCCGGACTGGCAAGGAAAAATGCTTCTTCCATGAAAGAGTCAACTATCTGTTTATACATGTAGAGATCGTTATCTATCTTCTCTTTTTCTTCCTTAACCTTTTCAAGCTCTTCCTGTAATGCCCTCTTCTCTTCTTCCGCAGTCCTTTTTACCTGTTCTACTGTTTCAAAAAGGTTCTTCTTCTCCTTTTCACAAGCCTTCAGCTGCTCTTCAAGTTTTTCTATCTCTTTCTCAAGATTGGCTATCGTTTTTTTGAGAAAAACTGTGGATTCCCCGTTCCCTCTGTTGCCAAACATCTATTTTTCCTCCTTTGAAAAAATGGTTTTCGTATCAAGGATTATCAAAAGCTGACTGTCTAACTGAACCACACCTTTTATGTGTTTAATCTCAATCCCTATTGTTCCCGTCGGCTCCGGCAGGATATCATCCTCAGTAAACCTCAGAGAACCGACTATTTCATCTACCGTAATTCCAACCTCTCCGTAGTCGGTATCAAGGATAATGATGTTATTCTTTTCAAACAGCTCCGGTGTAATTTCTTCCCTTATCCCCAACTTCTTTTTTACAGTAGCTACGGGAACAATCTTTCCTCTCAGGTTCATTACTCCCAAAACAAACTCGGGCGACTTTGGAACAGGCGTTATATCTTTATCGGTCGTTATTTCAACAATCTCTTCTATAGGAATACCGACAAGTTCATCGTTCAACTTAAAACCTATTACCTGTATCTCTCTTGAAACCGTCGCACCAACTATCTCTTCTATCTCCAGCTCTTTCTTCCTACCATCTTCTACCTGCATTAGATTACCCCTATCAGGTCTTTTTTAATGTCGTTCAAAAGGGAATTAATGTCTAAAATCAGAATTACTCTTCCATCGCCGGCAATTGTTGCACCGGCAATTCCGGGAATATCTTCAAGAAGAGCCCCCATTGATTTAATAACTATCTCTTCTTCTCCGTAAAGTTTATCAACAGAAACGGCAATATACTTTTCACCAACTTTAACAACAACGATGAAATTTTTATCTCCTGATTCCTCAATGCCTAAAAGTTCATTCAAGCTAAACAAAGGTAAAACTTCATCTCTTAATACAAGACTCTTAAACCTTCCAACATTTTTAACTTTTTCTTTATCGTACTTCACAATCTCTATTATGGCATGGAGTGGGATAGAGAATATTTGATTATTAACGCCTATGATAAGGGTTCTTATAATGGCAACAGTCAGCGGTAGTTTGAGAAGAATTGTAGTCCCTTTCCCCTCTTCACTCTCTATCTCTATAGTTCCTCTAAGGGAATAAATGACAGAGGCAACAACATCCATGCCAACACCACGACCCGAAAGTTCCGTGACCTGGTCATTGGTTGAGAACCCTGGCATTAAGATAATGCTGTAGGCATCTTTCTCCGTCATCTGTTTTGCCTGATCCGGCGTTATCAACCCCTTTTCTATCGCTTTTTCCTTCACCTTTTCAACATCTATACCGCGACCGTCATCAGAAATGCCAATAATGATGTGATCACCCTCGTGATAGGCAAAAAGCTTTATCGTCCCCGTTTCCGGCTTGCCCATCATTACTCTTTCTTCGGGCATCTCTATACCGTGATCAAGAGAGTTTCTAACAAGATGGATAAGTGGATCTTCCAGCTTATCTATTATGGATTTATCAAGCTCTGTATCCTCACCTTCTATTATTAGATTAACCTTTTTGCCGAGCTTTTTAGAAAGGTCTCTTACTATGCGGGGAAACTTGGAAAATATCTTCTTTATGGGCTGCATTCTCAGTTTCATAACCGCAGCCTGAAGGTCACTAACCGTCCTGTCCATACTTATAACGGTTTCGTTGAGAGCTTCTATCGTCTCACTTCTAAGCTCTCTCTCAAGCTGAGAAATAAGCCTCATTATTCTGTTTCTATCAAGGACTATCTCTCCAACGAGATTCATAAGATTTTCTATTCTCTCAACATCTATTCTGATAACATCACTTGTTTTCTTCTTTTCCTTAGGAGGCTTGGCAGGCACGGGAGGCTTTACAGGTTCTGGCCTTTTCTCAGGTTCTTTTTTCTGCAAAGGAGGTGGAGGAGGCTCTTTCTTTTCTTCCTGTTTCTCTTCCTTCAAAAGGTCTTTTATCTCCTTTCCTTCATCAATCAACTTTTCAATAACCGGAATTATCTCCATAGGCCGCTCTTCCGGTGGCATCAAAATTATCTCTTCCAAAAGTCCGGCTAAATCCTTATCCGGATACCTCTCTATCAACTTTTTAAGAGCTTCCGGAACATCCTCCTTAAACTTTAATCCCTTAACACCGTTTTCACCACCTTCTGTTGAAGAACTTTCTGAGCTTTCTGAACCACTCTCTTCCTGCGGACTGCCGCTATCGCCTTTAAGTATGGAGTCCAGTTTTTTCAATATATCGTCTATATCTTCTGGATCAGGAATTTCGCCACTGTCCCTCACCATATCAAGAGCCTCTTTTAACTTATCAAGGCCCTCAAAAAGAATGTCCAATTTTTCAGAATCTATCTTCAACTCACCACTTCTTACCTTGTTAAAAATGTCTTCCATACGGTGGGCGAGCTCAACGATAGTAGTAAGATTTAGAAATCCAGCACCACCTTTAAGGGTATGCATTCCCCTGAAAATACGGTTAATCAGCTCTTCATCATCGGGAGAATTTTCAAGATTTATAAGATCCTGATCAAGACTGTCTATTATCTCACCGGCTTCAACCAAAAATTCTTCAAAAATTTCCTGCATGTCCTGAGGAATATCAATCTTCATGTACCCAACCCCGCTCCATTAATTAAAAAAACTTATCAATGTCGTCCTGAGCAACCCTTTTACTCTCTTCTAAATTCCAATCAAGATCCTCAACAGTTACATTTTCGTCACCGGCAAGAACTTTTTTAACCTTTTCAAGTCTCTGAGAAATGATATCCTGATAGCCGGTAACTGTCGTCATTTCTTGAAGAAGGTTTCGTACCCTCTCGCATTTTTCATCGTTCCCGCTGGAAATCTCCGGAAGAAGCTCGAGGATTCTCTTTACGCCCGAGAGAATCTCGGAAACCATCTTATCCCCTTCTTCCCTTGCCTTTTCAATTTGCTTTATCAGTAGTT
This sequence comes from Desulfurobacterium sp. TC5-1, assembly GCF_000421485.1. Classification (NCBI taxonomy): domain Bacteria; kingdom Pseudomonadati; phylum Aquificota; class Aquificia; order Desulfurobacteriales; family Desulfurobacteriaceae; genus Desulfurobacterium; species Desulfurobacterium sp. TC5-1. Next base: position 189,867 of record NZ_ATXC01000002.1, read on the forward strand.
CTTTTTCTTTCATATAAGAATCCCCTCACCAATATAATTTCTTATGTAGCTTCTCATTTTGTTTATTCTACATCAACTTCTGCCGTCTTTTCAACTTTACATTTTGATAAAATTTCTGTAGAAATAGAAACCAAAAAGGAGCAAGCGGTGGAAAGTGTAAAAACGAAAGAAGCACCGGAACCGGTGGGGCCCTACTCTCAGGGAATAATCGTCAGCGGATTCTTATTCCTGTCCGGACAGATAGGCATAGATCCGGAAACGGGAAAACTTGTAGAAGGAATTGAAAACCAAACAGAGCAGATTTTAAAAAACATAGAAGCTGTTCTAAAAGCGGCAGGAAGTTCTAAAGAAAGAATAGTTAAAACTACTATCTTTATAAAAGACATCAAAAACTTCGCAAAAGTAAACGAAATCTATGGAAATTTCTTCAAGAATTGCCCGGTATTCCCCGCAAGGTCAACAGTCGAAGTTTCAAACCTTCCACTCAATGCAGAGATAGAAATAGAGTGTATTGCAAAGGTTTAAAATGAAAGGCACCCTTTTTGTTGTGGCAACACCTATTGGCAATTTGGAAGATATCACTCTACGAGCACTTAAAACATTGAAAAATGCTGACGTAATAGCTGCAGAAGACACAAGGAGAACAAAAGAGCTACTTTCAGCGTTTAACATTTCAGGAAAGAAACTCCTCGCTTACCACGAACACAACGAAAAAGAAGCCACCGAAAAAATCATAAATCTGTTAGAGGAAGGGAACAACGTCTGTTTAGTCTCAGATGCCGGAACGCCAGCCATAAGCGATCCGGGATTCCGAGTCGTAAAAAGGGCCCGGGAAGAGAAAATAAATGTCATTCCCGTACCCGGTGCATCAGCGGTAATCGCAGCACTATCTGCTTCTGGATTTCCAACGGATAAATTTCTCTTCTACGGTTTCCTGCCTAAAAAGAGAAAGAAAAGGGAAGAGGCGCTCGTGGAAATTTTACAAATGCCATGGACAGTGGTAGCATACGAATCTCCCCACCGTATAGAAGAAACATTAAAAACGATTTCAAAGTTATCACCCGACAGGAAAATCGCTCTCTACCGGGAAATAACGAAACTTCACGAAGAATTTACAGAGGGAACAGCTGAAGAGATTTTAAAAAACCTGACACCAAAAGGCGAAATGGTGCTTCTCTTTTATCCTCAAAAAGCAACAGCTGAAGAGATAGACCCTGCAAAACTCCTTGAGAAATTCAAAAAAGAGGGAAAAACTCTCAAAGAAGCAGTTAAAAAGACATGCCAGATTACAGGCTTAAAGAAAAACGAGATTTACAAGAAAGCACTGAAGATATTTTCAGAGTGAAAGCAGGCTAACCGCCTGCTTTCACTTAATGGAAGGTTGACAGGGAACAAGTTCTCCGTTTTTATACTCATAAGCTTTTATCTTACATGGAGCACCGATATATCTTTCAACATCAACAAAAGATGCATACTCAACCTTAAACCACTTTATAGTAAGCTCAAGGGCAACCATTGGATCAAAATCTTTACAGCTGTAAGCGTCAAGACTGAAAAACTTCTCTTCAGGCCATGTGTGAATAGTACAGTGGCTCTCCAGCCAGATAGAAACACCTGAAACTCCGCTATCTTCAGTGGCTCTCCTTTTAAGAGTCTCCTCCATAAAATCGAGGGTTACACTCTTAACGTTCTCTTCAGAAAGTTTTTTAACAAACTGCTCAAGTTCTGACTGTGCAAACGGAAAACGGGCAACGATAGGTGGATATACAAGTGTCATGTCAAGTTGCCTCGCCATCTCTTCCATGTAGTCGTAGATGGGCTGAATCGTGTTAATTCTTGTAATATCAGTTACAACCGCATCCATCATTATGTGTCTTCCTACAAATTCCATCTTTCACCCTCCACCATGAGTTAGCAAAACCTAAATCTATCCTTCAGATTAAAAGTAGCAAGATAAATTTTCACACTTTTGAAAGTTTTAGCAATACCATTCAAGCAGAATTAAGTATAATCAACCACACCGAAAAGGCAGGGACATAGAATGCAAAGGGCAGTATTCCTTGATAGAGACAATACGCTCATTGAAGACGAAGGATACATACACGAGCCAGAAAAGGTAAAACTACTCCCGGGCGTTGCCGAAGGACTTAAAATACTAAAAGACGCAGGATTTCTCCTAATCGTAATCTCCAATCAATCCGGCATAGGAAGAGGCTATTTTAAAGAGGAAGATTTCCATGCAGTAAACAAAAGGCTGAATCAACTTTTAGAACCTTACAGCGTTCAAATTGACGATTTCTTTTTCTGCCCTCACAAACCTGACGAAGGATGCAGTTGCAGAAAACCGGAAACCGAACTTTTCTTTAAAGCAGCAAAAAAGTGGAACATAAATTTAAGAGAGAGCTTCATGATAGGAGATAAGATAATCGATATTGAAGCCGGAAAAAGGGCGGGATGCAAAAAGAGCTACCTTGTAAAAGAGGGTGAATTTTTAATGATAGCCAGAAAAATTACAGGTGAACGATGAAAAAGCTTCTCATAGTAACAGGTGAACTTTCCGCATTCAACTATGCAAGGGAAATCGCAGATGAACTTAAAAACGATTTAGAACTTTACGGCGTTTTGCTTGAAGAGATAGAAGGCGTTAAAAACATCTACGATGCAAAAAAACTAACGGCATTTGGGCTGTTTGAAGCAGTTACAAAACTTTTAGAAATAAGAAAGGGACTAAATACAATCAGAAACTTTTTAAAGAAGGAAAAGCCTGATGCAGTACTTCTGATAGACTTTCCCGGATTTAACATGAAAGTGGCAGAAGCAGCAAAAGAGGAGGGAATAAAAGTCTTCTACTTCATATCTCCAAAATTCTGGGCGTGGAACTACAAAAGGGGAAAAAAGATTGCAAAGTTAGTCGATAGAATGTTTGTAATATTCCCCTTTGAAGTGGAACTCTATAAAGAATTTAACTTTGAAGTAACCTACGTGGGCAATCCGCTAATGGACATGGTAAAACCAGACAAAAGTAGAGAAGCATTCTTTAAAGAATACAACTTAAAAAAACCTCCCATCCTCCTCATGCCGGGCAGCCGCGAATCCGAAATAAAATATCTCCTTCAACTCATGTTAAAAGCCGCCAAAAAAATAAAAGAAACAGACCCTGCAGAAGAATTTATTCTCCCTATTGCCGAAAGCCTCGATTTTAAAGCTGTTTCGGAAACGATAAAAAGAGAAGCCCCCTTCGTAAAAATTGTAAAAGGAAAAGAAGCATACAACGCAATGTTTTATTCAAAGGCAGGAATTATAGCTTCCGGAACCGCAAGCCTTGAAGCTGCAATAGCCCTTCTTCCTCATGTTGTCATCTACAAACTTCATCCATTAACATTCGCAATTGCAAAGCGACTCGTAAGGACGAAGTATATATCTCTCCCTAACATAATAGCCGGGGAAGAGGTGATCCCCGAGCTTATCCAGGACAAAGCGACACCTGCAGAAATCAAAAAAGCTCTAATAGACGTATCAGAAAAAAGAGAAGCAATTAAAAAAGCACTTACTGAGAAAGTTAAAAGTCAACTTAGAGGCAAAGCCATTAAAACCCTGTGTGAAGAACTTAAAGTATCGGTGTAGTATAATTAAATCCCTATTTAAATAAGGTTTAAGGAGAGAAAGAATGGGATACAGCGTAGCCGTGGTCGGTGCAACAGGTGCCGTTGGAAAAGAAATGATAAAGGTATTAGAACAGCGCAACTTTCCCGTTGATAAGATAAAACTGTTAGCATCTGAACGTTCTGCCGGAAAAAAACTAAAGTTTAAAGGAGAAGAAATAACCGTAGAAAAACTTACACCAGAATCATTTGAAGGCGTTGAAATAGCTTTATTTTCTGCCGGTGGAGACAGGAGCAAGCAGTTTGCTCCGGAAGCCGTTAAAAGGGGAGCCGTAGTAATAGACAACAGCTCCGCATTCCGCATGGACAAAGAGGTACCTTTAGTTGTTCCGGAAGTGAATCCAGAGGACGTAAAGTGGCACAAAGGAATCATCGCGAATCCAAACTGCTCTACTATTCAAATGGTAGTTGCTCTTAAACCGCTCTACGACCTATCAAGAATAAAAAGAATCGTCGTTTCAACCTATCAGGCCGTTTCAGGGGCAGGCGCTGCCGCTATAGAAGAACTTAAGGCCCAATCAGAAGCCGTTTTAAAGGGAACAAAAGTCCCTCCAGCCAAAAAAATACCAAAACAAATTGCCTTTAACTGCGTTCCACAAATAGATGTCTTTTTTGACGACGGCTACACAAAAGAAGAACACAAAATGGTAAACGAAACGAAAAAAATCATGCACGACCCGGAAATAAAAGTTTCCGCAACCTGTGTAAGAGTTCCTGTCTTCATAGGACACTCTGAGAGCGTAAACCTGGAATTTGAAAAACCTGTATCCGTTGAAGATGCGATAAATGCTCTAAAAAATGCCCCGGGCGTTACCGTCGTTGACGACTTTAAAAACGGCGTATATCCAACCCCCATAGATGTAGCAGGGAAAGATAACGTTCTTGTAGGAAGAATTAGAAAAGATGATACAATAGAAAATGGTTTAAACTTGTGGATAGTTGGTGATAATCTCAGAAAAGGAGCAGCGTTAAACGCCGTTCAAATAGCGGAAGTTTTAATAGAGGAAAACCTTATTTAGGATAGAAGGATGAAAGAAACTCTGAAAAAATTGGCTGAAGAGAGCAAAGATATAAAGGCACTTGCTATCGTTGATGAAGAAGGACTTATAATCGCTGAATACTCAAAGCCAAACCTGAACTTTGATATTGAAGAGATGGCAAGCCTCATAATTACTCCGGCACTACGCCTCTCAGAAGCTTTTACAGATGTAGATAAGGAAGAAAAATTGGAAGAAATGGTAGTGTTCTTGAGCCACACAATTGTTATTCTCTACAAACTTGCATATGAAACCTACTTAGTTGCCGCTCTTGAAAAGACGCCTCTCTACGGAAAAGTGAGATTCATCGTCAAGAAAAATCTTGTAACACTCAGAGAAACCCTTTGAGGGAGGTGGAGATGGCAAAACTAAGGTATTTAGGCCATGCAGCTTTCTACGTGGAGGGAAACGGGCTAAAAGCTCTTATTGACCCATTTCTATCACAGAACCCATGGAACATAGCCCAACCTGAAGAGTTTACAGATATAAACTACATCTTCGTTACCCACGGCCACGGCGACCACTTAGGTGACGCCATTGAAATAGCAAAGAGAACCGGCGCAACTATAGTCTCAATCTTTGAAACTGCATCCTACTGCGGATCAAAGGGAGCAAACATTCACGCAATGCACATAGGTGGAACATACCAGTTCCCGTTTGGAAGGGTAAAACTAACACCGGCAGCCCACGGAAGTGCAATCGTCGAAGGCGATAAAGTCATCTACGGTGGAAATCCGTGTGGAATAATAATAGAAGTTGAGGGCAAAAACCTTTATCACGCCGGCGATACAGGACTTATTGCCGACATGGAACTTTTAGGAAAATATGAAAATATAGATGTAGCACTCCTGCCAATCGGTGGAAACTTTACCATGGACCCAGGAGACGCCGCCATAGCAGCTGAAATGATAAAACCGAAAGTTGCCATACCGATGCACTACAAAACCTGGCCGGTTATAGATAAAGACCCGGAAGATTTCAAAAAGCTGGCTGAAGAAAGAGGTATCAGGGTTGAAATAGTAAAACCGGGTCAGGAGTACGAATTCTAAATGAAAAAGATAGGAATTGCCCTTTCCGGCGGCTTCCTCAGGGGAGTTGCTCATGCCGGATTTTTAAAAGGTCTGGAACAAAAGGGTATCTGTCCTGCTGCCATTTCCGGTGCAAGTGCCGGTTCGATAATAGGTGCTCTTTACGCTTACGGATACAATCCTGATAAAATTGTTGAAGTTGCACTGTCTCTAAACTGGAAGCAGTTAGCAACTCCGTCCTTCAAAGGTGGTCTTTTCAAACTGACAAAGTTGAAAAAGAAACTGGAAGAATTCATTGGCGACGTAGACATAAAAGAGCTCAAAATTCCATTTGCCCTCACCGTCGTTGATCTTAAAACACTTAAAGTCAGATTCGTTACAGAGGGAAAAGCTTCCGATTGGATAGTCGCTTCCTGTTCAATACCGCCCCTATTTGCTCCCTGGAAAATAGACGGAAATTACTACATAGACGGCGGAATAAGAAACGCCATGCCTGCTGAATTTCCAAGGGTTTCTGGATGCGACATCGTCATAGGTTCAAGCGTTCACTTCGTAAATCCTGAATACAATCCCGAATCTCTCACAGATGTTGCTATGAGAAGTGCTATGGCACAGGTTCTTGAAAACCAGCAGTACAGAGAGCCCTTCTGCGACATTGTTGTCAACCACTACCTGCCCGGTTCGCCGTTTGACTTCAAAAACATTGAAAAATTTTTTAAAACCGGATATGAAAATGGTTTAAAAACGGCAGAGGAGATTAAAAAATGGCTCTGAAGACACTCCACGCCTTCGTATCAGGAAGGGTTCAGGGCGTAGGATACAGAGCATTCACACGTTCAAAGGCAAAATCCCTGGGATTAAAAGGTTTCGTGAGGAATCTTCCGGACGGAAGAGTTGAGGTCGTTGCTGAAGGCGATGAGGAAAAACTCGAAAGACTCCTTGGCTACCTTAGAGAAGGGCCTTTCTTTGCAGATGTTAAAGATGTAAAATACAGCTACTCCAACTACAGAGGCGTGTATGAAGATTTTGAAATCACTTATTAAAGTTTTTATTATAGTTCTCACAATCTCCGTTACAGCAACTGCTTCAACGTACATCGTAAAAAAGGGGGATTCCCTCAATAAGATAGCCGAAAAATTTGGTACAACAACTACAGAAATTATTCTCTCAAATAAACTAAAACCACCTTACGTAATATATCCAGGACAACGTCTTGTTATACCGGAACGGTACAAAATCTACAGAGTGAGGAAAGGTGATTCTCTAAACAGAATAGCCAGAAAGTTCGGCGTTTCCCTGAAAGCCCTTATCAAAGAAAACCATCTTCGAAAACCATATAAAATATATCCCGGACAAAGGCTAAAAATCCCGGCAGGAAAAGTTTCTCTCCGGCAGCAAACTAAAAGGGAAACTTCCAAAACAAAAATTATCAGATACAGGGTAAGGAGAGGAGACTATCTCGGAAAGATTGCCAAAAAATTTGGGACAACCGTAAGAAATATCATTGAAATCAACCACCTAAAAAGACCTTACCGAATATACAGGGGACAGATATTAAAAATTCCTGTAAAAAGAAATTACAAAAGTAGCAATACAAAGGCAGAAACGGTAGAAACCCCAAAATATTCAATGTTGAGGAAAGTTCCAATATACAAATACTACCGGGTAAGGCGCGGGGACTCGATAGGAAAAATTGCAAAAAAATTTGGCGTCTCCGTTAGAAGCATAATAAGAGTAAACCACATTAGAAAACCTTACCTCATAAGACCGGGACAGAGGTTAAAAATTCTTGTTGGCTACAAAGACCGCCTTGCCCTAAACAGACCAATTGAATTCAAAATGCCACTTGACGGGCAGATAGACACCACCATAAGAGCAAAAGGATACAAGGGAATATTCATAATAGCCCCACCGGGAGAACCTGTTAAAGCAGCAGAGGTTGGTATAGTTAAGTTTGCGGGGAAGGATGACAAGTTCCTGAAAAAGTATGGAAACGTCATCATTCTTGAGCATCCTCAAGGATATACGACCATTTATGCATCTCTGGGCAGAATAGATGTAAAACCCGGACAGCTGGTTCACAGAGGAGAGGTTATAGGGACTTCTGGAATATCCGGCGACTGGGGAAGAAGCGGTCTATACTTTGAAATAAGCAGAATTCATAACGGAAAAGCATATCCTCTCAATCCTTTAGAGGTTTTAAGGTAAACAATGAGAAAGGCCGTTGAAGGCACATTAACCCTGTTTAGCCTCCTGCTCATAAGCGCTCACTTTCTAAGAGCCGGAAATCCACTGCTTTCCGCCGGCTATCTTGCCCTCTTTTTTCTATGGTTTTCAAAAAGCGCAACTGCAAGAAAGATTTTACAAACAGCGCTCCTTGTTGGAATAGGCATTTACACTTATACAGCTTATCAGTTAATCACGAAGCGCATCACTTACGGACTTCCCTACATGAAAACGGCTATAATTATGGCAGGTGTTAACGGATTTATCTTTTTAGCGTTTCTTGTCCTTACCTACCAGACAAAGAAGAGATGATGCAGCCGAAAACAACAGAAATCCAGCAGCTATACCGATTGTATCAGCAACAACGTCCTTCCAGTCACAGCACCTACCCGGGACAAAAAGCTGCGTAAGCTCTATAAAAACACCATAAGAAAAAAGTAATAAAAAAAGCCTGGCTCTATCAATCCAAAAACTGCCTAAAAGAGCAAGATAGAGAAAAGCAGCAATGTGATTAAGCTTATCGTTTGTAGGTGGAAGTGCCTGAACAGGAATGACGGAAAAAATGTAAATAGAGATAAGAGAAAAAATAAAGATACTTTTTACTTTCCTATCCAAGTTCACCTTTCCTATCCATAAGCTCCCGGGCAGCCTGAAGCGAACCTTCCGTCATTTCTCCTGCTATCATCCTGGCTATTTCCCTTTCCACATCTCCTTTCTCAAGAGGAAACACTGCTATCTCACCCTTTGGAGACTTCTCCACTTTGAAAACAGTATCGGCCATAGCAACAACTGCAGGCGAATGAGATACAGCTATAATCTGAACATTCCTTGAAATTTTAAGCAGTTTTTCCGCTACGCGAGAAAGAACCTTCCCCGACATACCGGCATCTATCTCATCAAAAACAAGAACATCGGAAGCCTTTCCACCTTCAGCAAGGATAGATAGGAGTAACCTTGAAAGTTCGCCGCCGGAAATCGAAACATCAACAGGTTGAAGCGGCATAGCTGGATTACCTGTAAATAGGAATGAAACTCTATCTTTCCCGGTAGATGAAAGGGGAACAGTTTCAAATTCTATTTTGAACCTCGCATTCTTAAGCTCAAGCTCTTTCAGGTGTTCTTTTATCCGTCTCTCAAGGCGTCCTGCCGCCTTCCTTCGTGATTTTGACAGCTCTTCTGCAAGTCTTTCAACCTTCTCCTTAGCTTCAAGATAAGATTTTTCTGCAGATTCTATCTTAAAATCAATGTTCTCAAGCTCCTCAAGCTCCGCCTTCGCTCTCTCATAAAATACTCTAACATCACCCCACGAAGGACCGTACTTTTCTTTAAGTTTTCTCATCTCGTAAAGTCTATCTTCTATTTCCTCAAGGGAGCTTTCCGTCTCCGGAATAGAAAGCCTCTTCTCAAGCTCAAAGACAAAACCCTCTATTCTATAATGGATATCCGAAAGCTCCTCAATTAAGTCTTCCACATCAAGCTCTTCTATCTCCCTCAAAACCCTCCCTATTTTACTGTGGGCAGAATCTTCTCCTTCATACAGTTCAGCACGGGAGAGGGCCATTACCTCTTTTATTTTTTCTGCCTTTGAAAGGATATCCACAAGCCTTGAAAGCTCGTTTTCTATCTCCTCTCCCCACTCAACACTCTCAAGCTCATTTATCTGAAATTTAAGAACATCAATCTTTCTCTTCTTCTCTGCCATACTCTCTTTAAGAGTTTCTAACCTCTCTTTAGCCTTTAAAAAAAGGGTATAAGCTGCCCTGTACTCTTCAAGCAAATCACTGTTACCTGCAAACTGATCCACAATCTTTAGTTGACGTGAAGGTTTCAAGAGGGTTATAGACTCATGCTGAGATTGAATGGTTATGAGAGGGGCTATGTTTTCTTTTACTAATTGCTGAGGAACGCGCCTACCGTTAAGGAAAAACCGGGTCCTACCGTTGACAATTTCACGACGGACAATTATCTCCTCTCCATCTCTCTCAAACACCGCCTCGACAACCGTCCCGTTAGAAATGGGAAGTTTTACCCTATCCCCTTTAAGAAAACCTACTGCACCAAGGAGGAGGGATTTTCCAGCCCCCGTTTCGCCAACGATAACGTTCAATCCATTATCAAAGATAAGCTCCGCCTCTTTTATCGTCGCAAAATTTCTAATTGAGAGTTCCGAAAGCATTACTGCTCCAGAAATTGTTCTATCTGCTTCAAAATCTCAACCCTTCCTTCCCGGGTTCTGGCAGAAAAGGGAATTACATTGACGCTGTCATCTATCCCCAACTTCTGTCTGATTCTCCTCTTTAGTGTAGCCCTTTCAGACTGCTTTTTTAACCTATCCACTTTCGTTGCAACAACACAGAAAGGAATTCCGTAATACTCAAGCCACTCCTTCATCATAATATCCTTGTCAGTAGGACCAACCTTTGAATCAACAAGCAGAAAAACTCCTTTTAATTTATCCCTTCCTGTAAGGTAGGATTCTATAAGCTCTTTCCAGCGCCGCTGTTCAGCTTTCGAAAGCCTGGCAAAACCGTAACCGGGAAGGTCAACGACAAAAAACCTATCATTAACAAAGTAAAAATTAACGGAACGCGTCTTACCGGGGGAAGAACTCACCTTTGCAAGGCGGTAATTCTTGACAATCGTATTAAGAAGGGAAGACTTGCCCACGTTGGAACGTCCGACAAAGGCAACCTCATTGTAGGGTGTATCTGGCAGGTCTTCCGGTTTAAAAACCGTTTTGTAAAGTTGTGCTTTCTTTACCGTTATCATCCGTGCAGTAGTTTATCTATGGCAGCTTTGTATTTTGCCTCATCACCGGGGGCAAAACCAACACCATAGTAGCAAACATCCCCGTTTTTATCTATGAAAAATGTCTGGGGAATTATATCACTTCCGGTAAAGTAGCCCGGATAATTCATCCAGGTTTTCTGGTCAACAACAACCACGGGATACTTAATTCCTTCCTCCTTAACAAACGCTTTTAGAGCTGGCGGCGGATTTCCCTCGTAATCAGTGTTCATTCCGATTACAACAACCTTTCCGCCATACTCTTCATAAAGTCTGTTAAGGACAGGAATTTCCCTTCTGCAGGTTGGACAAAATGTCCCAAAAAACTGAAGAACAACAACCTTTCCTTTAAAATCCGAAAGTCTTATCTTCTTACCGCTTACCGTTTGAAGCTCAAAGTTATAGCCAACAGCACACTTTGGTTTCTCAGGCTCTCGCGACTCTTTCTGAACAGCAGAATTTTCTTTAGAAACAGTCTTATTCTGACCACAACCGCCGATAAGGGCAGCCGCAAGAAGAAGACCGGCAGCTATTTTCTTTTTCATTTCTTCTCCTCTAAGTATCTTGATGCTGACATTGCCGCAACAGCCCCATCGGCTGCGGCAGTAATCACCTGCTTGAGCGGCTTTTTACGTGTATCACCGGCAGCAAAGAGGCCCGGCGTTGCCGTTTTCATCTCATCATCGGTAAGAATGTACCCTCTATCGTCAAGCTCAACAAGATGAGCTATAGGAGCTGTATTTGGTTCACTACCTATAAAAATGAATATACCATCAACTTTCTGCTCGCTCTTTTCCCCTGTAACTGTATCTTTAAGCGTAAGAGATTCAACAAATTGATCACCGTTAATAGATTCCACAACTTTATTTAAAACGGGCTTTATCTTTTCATTTGCCTTTACCCTTTCCTGAACAATCGGAACAGCACGGAACTTATCTCTCCTGTGAATGAGGTAAACCTTGTTTGCAAATTTCGTTAGAAAGAGTGCCTCCTCAAGTGCAGAATCTCCACCACCGACAACGGCGACATCTCTTCCTTTAAAAAGAGCACCATCACATACAGCACAGTATGAAACACCCCTTCCCAAAAATTCTGCTTCACCGGGAACGCCGAGTTTTCTTGGTGTAGAACCTGCAGCCCATATAACAGTCCTGGCCTTAACTTCACCACCAGATTCAAGCTTTAAAGTAAAAATGTCACCATCAATATCAACTTTATTGACGGAATAACCGCTCTCTATAACGGCTCCAAAGTTTTCAGCCTGCTTTTTCATCCTGTCGGAAAGCTCAAAACCGGCCATTGGCTCAGGAAAACCGGGGTAGTTCTCTATCATCTCGGTAATAAGAAGCTGCCCGCCGGGAAACATGGCATCAAGAACGAGCGTCTTAAGGTTACTCCTACCCGTATATATGGCAGAGGCCAGCCCCGCAGGACCGGCTCCGACTATCACAACATCCCAGAGTGTATCAAACATTACTCTTCCCCGATAAATCTTTCTATCGTCTGCTCAAAAACAGCCTTAGGTTGAAGACCTACCTTAACATCGGCGGGCTCACCATTAACAAAGAGCATAACCGTAGGAATACCTCTTATGCCGTACTGCATAGCAAGCATCGGAAGGTCATCCGTATTAACCTTGAAAACTTTAATCTTTCCTTCGTACTGATTTGCAAGCTCCTCTATTGTAGGTGCGAGCATCCTGCAAGGTCCACACCACGGTGCCCAAAAATCTACGAGAACCGGTACATCGGAAGCCAAAACTTCCCTTTCAAACTCTTCAATTGTCTGGATTTCTCTTGCCATCTAACTATTCCTCCTCTTTAAGTATTTGTAAGATTTGTATTACTCTATCATCTTTAATTCTGTAGCACGTTCTAACACCCTCTTTTTTGTAGCAGATAACGCCCGCATTTTTTAAAACATTAATATGCTGAGAAGCCGTGGGCTGAGGGATACCAAGCTCCTCCCATATTTCCTTAACACACTTCTCACCGCCCGCCAGATACTCTACAATCTGAAGCCTCGTAGGATGAGAAAGTGCTTTTAAAAGTTCAGCTATCTCCTGATAGTCCACCTTCGTTTCCAATGTTTCTCTCCTTCTCAATTGGATTATGAGAATTGATTATACCATTAATATATGATTAATCCACCATAGCTGACAACCTCTCTGTAATTTCCTGTAACATCACCGGATGTTCTGTACATTACAAGTTCTGCCGCCGTAGCGCCAAGTAGCTTTGCCGCGATAAGACCTACTGTTGCCGGAACAACACCACACATGGATATGTCATAAGTAACAACCCTGGTGTAGAGTTCGTAAGGGTTGAGGTCTAAAATGGCATCTATGGCAAGTTTATCCATCTCCTTCGCCTTCTCCTGAGTAACGTAGTGGGAAAAATCAGAGCTTATAACTATTAAACCATCTTTATCGGAAAGAGACTCAGCCAAAATCTTTCCGGCCTGCTCACACACATCATAGCTTATGAAGCTAAAAACGATAGGTACAATGGAAAGCGTTTCTCTAAACCCGGAACAGTACTGGAGAAATGGAAGCTGAACTTCAAGCGAATGTTCGTATATGTGAGCATTAACATCAGGTTCGTAAGGTGGATACTTCACAAGCTTTTTCGATACTTCGCTGTTTACGGGAACCTCACCAAACGGCGTAACCCAGATACCGTCCGGGAAAACAGACACCCTCCTGCCAAATCCTGTGTGATTTGGCCCAAGCAGAACATTTAAATCGGGAATCTCCACCCTGCTATAAGTTGCACCGGCAACCCGACCAGAATAGATATATCCTGCATGCGGAACGATTACTGCTTTTGCCTTAATTTTTGGTGCAGGTTCACACATAGAATCAAGCATCATTTTTAAATCCTCAGGTGACGCCGGATAAAACTGCCCTGCAACCGCCGGATAACGAACCATCCCATTCCCCCTGAAATGAAGTTTTTTCCAAAGCACTTCCTCTAAATTTAAATATAACCCTTCTCAAAACAGGTTTTACAACAGAACTTGAATCTATTAAAATGGTAGAATAACCGTTATGAAAGCCAAAATTAATGAGAATATATACATAGACATAAAACATCTACGGCCGTGGTCTTTCTCAAAAATTCAAAAAGCAAAAAGGTGCGCCTACGATTTCTATTGGACCTATGTGGAAAAACAGGAACCGGCAGAACGGGCAGATTTTTTCATTCTTGGAAGCGGCGTTCACTATATACTTGAAAATGCCATAAATACCGTTTTCAAAAGGCAAAAACCTCTCAACTACAACGTGTTAAAGTACTTCTTCGAACAGTTCAAGCAGAAAGAGCCTTCAATAGAGTATGAAAGGGTAAAACCGTTCATGCCTAAAATCTTAAACTACGTGAACGGACAACTAAGGAGGCTGGGGAAAATTCACTTCTTCCATTCAGAAGTAGAACTTTGCATAAACAGGGAATTTGTACCGGCCGGTTTTAACGGACAAGAGGCTTTCATAAGGGGAAAACTTGACTTTGTATTTGCCCAGGACGATACCCTCTACATTGTTGACCATAAAACAAACAGAAGCAGAGAATTCTCAAAAAGAATGAAAACACAGCTACGCTGGTACGCACTTTTAGCAAAGGCTAAATATCCCGAATTTAAAAAGCTTGCCCTCGAAGTTCACAACGTTCGTTACGGATTTGTCAAAAGAGTAATTTTTACAGATACTGACATTCTCCATTTTAAGCTTAGATTGGTACCCATCATAGAGATGGTTGAGGAAGAGTTTTTCGGAAAGAGTTTTGCAGATCTGACACCATCACCATCATCAACAAACTGTAGGTGGTGTGACTTTAGACACATCTGTCCGGCTAAAAAGGAGTAAGCATGAAGTTTGTAGGTGCCCACGTCAGTACTGCCGGAGGCGTTTCAAACGCACCATTAAACGCCATGAAAATAGGAGCAAAGGCGTTCGCTCTGTTTACAAAAAATCAGCGGCAGTGGAAAGCAAAACCGATATCTGAAGAAGAGGTTGAACGTTTCAGAGAAAACCTTGCTAAAGCGGGCATAAAAACAGATCACGTTCTTCCTCACGACAGTTATCTTATAAACTTAGGCCACCCTGTAAAAGAAAAACGGGAAAAATCTATTAATGCATTCATAGACGAAGTCAAAAGATGCGAAATTTTAGGATTAAAGTATCTCAACTTCCACCCTGGAAGCCATCTCCGTCAGATTTCAGAAACGGAATGTATAAGATTAATAGCCAATTCCATAAACCGGACACTTGAAGCAACACAGAACGTAACGCTGGTACTTGAAAACACCGCCGGACAGGGAAGCAATGTTGGATACAGATTTGAACATCTTGCAGAAATAATTGATCTTGTCGAAGACAAAACAAGAATCGGCGTCTGTCTTGATACCTGCCATCTGTTTGCGGCAGGCTACGACTTAAGAACAGAAGATACCTTTAATGAAACGATGAAAAAGTTCGATTCTATCGTTGGATTTCACTTCCTTAAAGGTATGCACCTGAATGATGCCAAATCACAGTTTGGCAGCAGAGTCGACAGGCACCACTCTATTGGAAAAGGAAACTTAGGAATTGAACCGTTCAGGTTTATAATGAGAGACAATAGGTTCAATAATATTCCATTAATACTTGAAACGATAGACCCGGCGCTATGGCCGGAAGAGATTAGACTCCTGTATTCGTTTGCTTAGAACAAATTTCATCAACATCATGTATAGAATTCAGGTGTTTTCTGTCTCTTTTTGTTATTTCCCAATCTTCACCTATATCCTTTAAAAACTCAAGGAGTTTTTCTACATCTTTATTGGGTGGCGAAGATAAAGAGTAAAGAATCTTTACCCCTTCTCTCTTATCTTCAACAAGATGAAACCTTTTAAGAACAGAAAGATGAGTCGAAACAGTAGCCATCGAAATACCCAGGACCCGGGCTATTTCACAAACATAGGCAGACCTTTCCTGTAGCATCTTCACTATCCGCAGCCTGTTCGGTTCTCCTAAAATCTTCATGGCTTCAGCAAACTCTCTCACTCCTCCTCTCCTTTAAAACAGTTTTTTTATGAAACCCGGCTTTATAAAGCCGGCGAACTGCTCTATAGTAGCCGCCAGGATTTTCACATTATCAAAACCTTTATTTAAAAGATAAAAGTAAACTATGGAAGCTTTTATTTTTCCAGCACAGAAGAGACACACCATCTTATCTCCTGGAATTTCATTAACTCTATCGGGGATCTCGTGAACAGGAATATTAAGACCAAAAGAGAAGGAAAGCAGTTCAGTCTCCCTTCTATCCCTTACATCAAGAAGAATTGCTTTGTCTTTCTTCCATAACTCAAAGAATTTTTCTGCAGAAATTTTATGTTTTCCCGAAGCCCAGAAATCAAAGTCCATACTTTTTAAAAGATTTTCCATAACTACCTCCTCTCTTTTTAATTTTATTATTGCTTATCTATTAATGCAAGTTTCATTAAATAAATTTCTTATTGTAAATGATTTTCCTTTAAATCTCCGGGTGTTGTTACTGGCTTTTTCAGCGTCATACAGCAAATAAACTTGTTTTAATAAAAATTTTCTTCATGCATTTCTATAAATTTCCGGACATTCTTCTTTTCACATCTCTCTAATATCCTGCTGACAGACACCTTAAGAGGCTCACTCTTTCGTCTTTCATGACCCATCTTTCTCATTAAACTGCAAAATTCTTCAAGGACTGTTCTTGCGGTTTTAATAAATATGACGAAAATAAACATTATTAAAATCAATAAGACAAAACAAACGACATAAAATTTTCTGAAGATTGTTTTATTAGCAAATACTAATTTTGTAAGTGCGACCAACTTTCCGCGTAATTTTCCTTCAATACCTCTAAACAGCTTTCAACAATTTGGTATTATTGTTAAAAACAACCTGCTCGGAGAAAATAAAGATGGAAAACGTTAATGCTATTGAAATAATAAAAATGTCATGGCAGGTAACAAAGAAAAAGTTTGGTATTATAATAAAAATTCTAAGTATCTACTTTTTAATTGTCTTTGCACTCCAGATGCTAACCGCAATCCTGGCAAAGCTCCACCTTTATCTTGCAGGTGACGTTATAGGATTTCTATTTGTCGATTTGCTCAGCGGCGGCTTAATCTATACAATGATAAAGCTGGTAAGAGAAGAAACCGCCGAAGTAATGGACCTTTTTATTATGTTCGAAGATATGAACTTAGGAGCAAACTTTGTAATAATGAGTGTCCTTAAAATTATTATCTTAGCGATTGCCTTTACACTTTTAATAATACCCGGAATATACCTTTCTGTAGGTTACATCTTTGCGCAATACCTTCTCATCGACAGGCGACTTTCACCATGGGAAGCTCTTGAAACAAGCAGAAAAACTGTCCACAAGCACTGGTTTCGGTATTTTATATTCGTCAACCTTATCATCCTTTTAAATGTTATAGGTGCCCTGTTCTTTTTGATTGGACTGATTGTGACAGTACCCCTGTCCATCGTTGCCTTTGTTGAACTTTACGAAAGAACGTTTAGCGGGAAGAGCCTTCTAAAATCTTCTTCTCCTTGAGGTGCTTTAAAATTTTTTCCCCGGCAAGATAGACATCACCGGCACCAAGGGTTAATAGAACCGTATTAGACTTTAAAAGTGGAAGGATATGAAAAACCGCTTCGTCCACACTTCCTACATACGTCCCACCACAAAAGCGTGCAAGCTTTTCCGCCGAAACTGATTCTATGGGCATTTCACCGGCAGGATATATATCAACGAGAAAGAGGTTATCTATCCTGCTTAAAACATCAGCAAACTCATTCCACAAAAGTTTTGTCCTTGTGTAACGATGAGGCTGAAAGAGAACCAGAATATCCCTATCAGGGTAGGCATCCTTTATACCTTTATACGTATTTTCTATCTCTGTCGGATGGTGACCATAATCATCAATCACAACAACACCAGCCTCCTCGCCTTTAATCTCGGCTCTCCTCTTCGCGTTCTTAAAGGTGGAAAGACTTTCTGCTATCTCGTTAAAAGAAATCCCCGCCTCAAGAGAAACACCCACAGCTGCAAGAGCATTCAGAACATTGTGCTTACCCGGAATAGGAAGGTGAATTTTTCCTTCCAATCTACCTTTAAACAGAACTTCGAACTCTACAGAAAGCCCTTCCTGTTTCACGTTGCAAGCACAGAGATCAAATTCTTTAGAAAAACCGTAAACGATTTTTCTTTTATAGATAAAGGGCAAAATCTCTCTAACATTTTCACACTCACCACATAAAAAAACTTTCCCGTAAAAGGAGACTCTATTTGCAAATTCTGCAAAGGAATGCTTTATGGTTTCAATGTTCTTATAAAAATCAAGATGATCCGCATCTATGTTTGTTACAACACTGACTGACGGAAGTACTTTTAAAAAAGTTCCATCACTTTCATCTGTTTCAGCAATCATCACCCTGCTTTTCCCATAATACGCATTGGTGAAACCTAAAAAATCAAGCTTTCCACCAACCAAAATCGTAGGCTCAACACCAGCATCATAGAAAATTTTAGAAATCATAGAGCTTGTTGTTGTTTTCCCGTGAGTCCCGGCAACAGCTATTCCCTCTCTGAATCTCATAAGTTCCGAAAGGGCGTCACACCTCGGAATAACTGGAATTCCTCTCTCAAGAGCTGCTACTATCTCAGGATTTGAGCGCTTCACAGCAGAAGTATGAATAACAACATCCGCCCCTTCAACGTTCTCCTTTTTATGACCAATGAAAACCTTTATTCCTTCCCTTTCAAGGAACTTTGTTGTTTCACTCTCTCTTATATCTGAACCGGTTACATAATAACCTTCTTTTTTGAAGAGATATGCAAGGCCGGAAATACCAATCCCGCCTATACCTATAAAATGAACATGCTTTACAGAAAACTTAAACATGAATCTTCTCCAGAGAAAAATAACAGACTTAATTATACACGGTAGGTGTTTATTTAAAAAGATTAACCACCTTTTTGCTTCTTCACCTCTGCCATTATCCTGACAATCTCGTTAACCTTATCAGGTCTAACATAATTCAAAATCTGACCTGCGTATCTCTCCTTCATGTTCAAAAATATATAAGCTGCCTCCGTCATATTATCCATGGCAGAAATTTTCTGTCCGGCAAGTTCTGGATCCATCTTGGAAAAAATCTTTGCTAACCTTTTGTAACGCTCATTCTGAATGGACTTAAGTTCTTCTTCAAAAGCTTTCTTCTCTTCCGCTAACTTTTTTCTTTCTTCTTCTATTTTCTTCAATATAGACTCATTCTTTTGAATAAGTTTTTGTACCTCTTCTCTAAGAGCAGTTAAACGTTTAATCTCCTTTTGAAGTTCAACCTTTTCCGCCTCCTGAGAAAAGGCAGGATTAATCATTAAAAGAAGAATCACTAAAACGCCTGCTAAATATCTCATCGGCAAGTCTCCCTTCCTGAATCAGCTCTTCTTTCCTTCTTTCTCTTTCCAGTTTCATTATAAACTTTTCAACCGCCTTTTTCTCACCGTGCAGAACAGCAAGTTCTCTCTTTAAATTTTCTGCCTCCTTAAGTAAAGAAGACCTCTCTTCCTCTTTTTTCTTTATTTCTTCAAGAACATAGTGGCAATAAATGTTCTTTTCAAAAATTTCAGCGACCGTTCTGCCTCTCTGCATGTCAAACTTTAACCTATCGTAAATCCTATTTAACGATTCAACTTCTTTTAAAAGTGCATCGATACGGTCAAAAACCTGTCTGAGCTTATATTCCTTCTTTTTTATAACCAAATCACGCTGTTTAATAAATAGAGAAAGTGCCTTCATTATCTTTTTCTAACAAAGAGTTCCGCCAATTTTTTCTGTTCTTTCTTAACAAACCTTAAAATAGCTTGCTGTTCTGTGTCTTTTATATCTACAAATTGAACGCCAAGACACAAAACCTTTTCCCTTAAATCCTCATTAACAACACTCCCCTTTAAAGAAAAATGCTTCCCTTCAAGGAAAAATTCAAGCTTAACCTCAGAGAGAATCGAAACAGATGGCTTCTTTTTGCCGTAGGGTAAACAAACCCTTGCTCCACCGCCACTTATATCTTTTAATCTACCTTCATACCATTCCCAACCACCGTCTGTTGATACGCCAAATTTACACAAAATATCAACCTCAACTCTCGCAAAGTTCCTCCTCTGATACCTTTGCAGGGAGAAGGTATGGGGAACCTTTATGATAATTCTGTCCCCTTCCTTATAAACTTCTTCCACGGGAACAACAAACTTATATATAGCATCGGCCTTTCTTATAAAAACGAAAGTTACTTCATCACCAGTCTTTATCCTATTCATAGGAAAAGGGTCTGTAAATGCCCAATACATATACCTCTCGTCTTTATCAAAAAGTGCCACATCCGCAGAATAACCATCCGCAAGTTCCACACGCGCCGGTTGAAAAAGCTCTATATCTTTCGTTGAAACAAGTGGAACAAAGAAAGGAACAGCATCAAACCCAAGCTTTTCTCTCATAGATCTTACAATCTCTTCATCAGCATCAGGTGCAGTGTGAAGATAAAAATCAACCACCTTCTCGAATGCAACTTTAAACTCAAGGGTTAAAAAGGGATCTCTCCCCTCTTTTACAGAATATTCCCAGAGAATTTCCGCTTCTTTCTCCGAAAGCCCTTTATCCATAGCCTCTTTAAAAAAAGAAGCCCTATAACGTCTCTTCTCAAAAAACTTCTTAACTACAGCAACTGTGAAGAGAAACAGAGCAAAAACAAGAATCAGCAGAATAAAAACAATAACATAAGAAGTTGATGCAACTGGAAGCCTCAGATAGTTAAAATAACGCATTTCCCTTTCCTTTCAGGATTTTTAGCATTTTAAATTGTATCAAAAATCCACGGCCAGAATTTTA
>NZ_ATXC01000003.1 GCF_000421485.1 Desulfurobacterium sp. TC5-1
GGCTCTCGGCCGATTAGTACTGCTCAGCTCCACCCGTTACCGGGCTTCCACCTGCAGCCTATCAACCTGGTAGTCTCCCAGGGGCCTTACTGACCTTACGGTCAAGGGAGGCCTCATCTTGGGGTGGGCTTCCCGCTTAGATGCCTTCAGCGGTTATCCCATGGGCACTTGGCTACCCAGCGGTGCGGTTGGCACCACAGCTGGTACACCAGAGGTGCCCCCACTCCGGTCCTCTCGTACTAGGAGCAGCTCCCCTCAAGCCTCCTGCGCCCGTGGCGGATAGGGACCGAACTGTCTCACGACGTTCTGAACCCAGCTCGCGTGCCGCTTTAATGGGCGAACAGCCCAACCCTTGGGACCTGCTTCAGCCCCAGGATGCGACGAGCCGACATCGAGGTGCCAAACCGGTCCGTCGATGTGAGCTCTCGGGACCGATCAGCCTGTTATCCCCGGAGTAGCTTTTATCCGTTGATCGACGGCCCTTCCACTCAGAACCGCCGGGTCACTAGGCCCTGCTTTCGCATCTGCTCGACTTGTCAGTCTCGCAGTCAAGCCCCCTTATGCCCTTGCACTCTACGCGCGATTGCCGACCGCGCTGAGGGGACCTTTGGGCGCCTCCGTTACCTTTTAGGAGGCGACCGCCCCAGTCAAACTGCCCGCCTGACACTGTCCCCGAGCACGCTCCAGTGCCCTAGGTTAGCCACCTAATCTGGACAGGGTGGTATCTCACCGGCGCCTCCATCCACCCCAGAGGGCGGACTTCCCAGGCTCCCACCTATCCTGCGCAGTCCAGACCAGATGGCAATGCCAGGTTGCAGTAAAGCTTCACGGGGTCTTTCCGTCCTGCCACGGGTACTGGGCATCTTCACCCAGACTACAATTTCGCCGGGACCCTCCATGAGACAGTGCGGCAGTCGTTGGACCATTCATGCAGGTCGGAACTTACCCGACAAGGAATTTCGCTACCTTAGGACCGTTATAGTTACGGCCGCCGTTTACCGGGGCTTCGGTTCAGGGCTTGCACCCTTCCCCTTAACCTTCCGGCACTGGGCAGGTTGCAGTCCCCATACGTCCTCTTCCGAGTTTGCGGAGACCTGTGTTTTTGGTAAACAGTCGCCACCGCCTATTCTCTGCGGCCTCCAGGAGCTTCAGGCGTAATGCCCTACACTCCCAAAGGCCCCCCTTCTCCCGCAGTTACGGGGTCATTTTGCCGAGTTCCTTATGGAGGGTTCCCCCGAACGCCTTGGTGCTTTTACACCCGCCCACCTGTGTCGGTTTGCGGTACGGTCACTCCGGCTTCGTCGCTTAGAGGTTCTTTCTCGGCAGTGTGGATTCGCCCGCTTCGGCGCTTCTGCGCCTCCCCGTCAGTTCTCGGGGTTAACGAGGGCGCGGATTTGCCTGCGCCCTCCCCCTACTACCTTGGCCCGGCTCTACCATCGACCGGGTCGGGCTATCCTCCTGCGTCACCCCCGTCGCTCCACCGGAGTGGCGCGGGATTGTTGACCCGCTTCCCATCGGCTACGCCTTTCGGCCTCGCCTTAGGGGCCGGCTAACCCAGGGCGGACTTGCCTTCCCCTGGAATCCTTGGGCTTTCGGCGGGAAGGCTTCTCACCTTCCTTATCGCCTACTCATGCCAGGATTTTCACTTCCCTGCAGTCCACCACGCCTCCCGGCGTAGCTTCAGCCCGCAGGGAACGCTCCCCTACCGATGTGACTCATGTCACATCCCGCAGCTTCGGTGGATGGCTTGAGCCCCGCTACATTTTCGGCGCATGCTCGCTCGACCAGTGAGCTGTTACGCACTCTTTAAAGGATGGCTGCCTCTAAGCCAACCTCCTGGCTGTCTTAGCGAGCACACTTCCTTTACCACTTAGCCATCACTTGGGGACCTTAGCTGGCGGTCTGGGCTCTTTCCCTCTCGACCATGGAGCTTATCCCCCACGGTCTGACTCCCACGGAGCATCTGCCAGCATTCGGAGTTTGGCAGGGGTCGGTACCCCTCTCGGGGCCCTAGCCCTACCAGTAGCTCTACCTCCAGCAGACTCTTCCGTGAGGCTAGCCCTAAAGCTATTTCGGGGAGAACCAGCTATCTCCGTACTCGATTAGCTTTTCACTCCTATCCACAGCTCATCCCCCAGTTTTTCAGCACTGGTGGGTTCGGTCCTCCATCCGGTGTTACCCGGACTTCAACCTGGCCATGGATAGATCGTACGGTTTCGGGTCTACTCCCAGCGACTATTCGCCCTGTTCGGACTCGGTTTCCCTACGGCTCCACCTCACGGCTTAGCCTCGCCGCTGAGAGTAACTCCCTGGCCCATTACGCAAAAGGTACGCCGTCACCCTTGTAAAAAGGGCTCCGACCGCTTGTAGGCACACGGTTTCAGGCTCTCTTTCACTCCCCTTCCCGGGGTTCTTTTCACCTTTCCCTCTCGGTACTATGCGCTATCGGTCGCCAGCGAGTACTTAGCCTTGGAGGGTGGTCCCCCCTGATTCCCGCAGGATTCCTCGTGTCCCGCGGTACTTGGGATCATACCCCAGGGAGAGACCCGGGTTTCGCCTACAGGGCTTTCACCTTCTACGGCTGGCCTTTCCAGACCATTCGGCTACCCAGGTCTTTTGTAACTCCCCGAGGAGGTGGCAGCCTCCTCCAGGTATGTCCCGCTACCCCCAGTGAGCAACGCCTGCCAGCTTTAACACTCACCAGGTTTGGGCTCTTCCCCGTTCGCTCGCCGCTACTAAGGGAGTCTCGGTTGATTTCCTTTCCTCTCCCTACTGAGATGTTTCAGTTCGGGAGGTCTCGCCCCCTACCTTACGGTAGGGTGACAGGCTATGTGCCTGCCGGGTTTCCCCATTCGGGCATCCCCGGGTCTTCAGCCGTTTGCGCCTCGCCGGGGCTTTTCGCAGCTTACCACGCCCTTCTTCGCCTGCTGGCGCCAAGGCATCCACCGTGCGCCCTTAGCACCTCGGCCTGT
>NZ_ATXC01000004.1 GCF_000421485.1 Desulfurobacterium sp. TC5-1
TAAAATTCTGGCCGTGGATTTTTGATACAATTTAAAATGCTAAAAATCCTGAAAGGAAAGGGAAATGCGTTATTTTAACTATCTGAGGCTTCCAGTTGCATCAACTTCTTATGTTATTGTTTTTATTCTGCTGATTCTTGTTTTTGCTCTGTTTCTCTTCACAGTTGCTGTAGTTAAGAAGTTTTTTGAGAAGAGACGTTATAGGGCTTCTTTTTTTAAAGAGGCTATGGATAAAGGGCTTTCGGAGAAAGAAGCGGAAATTCTCTGGGAATATTCTGTAAAAGAGGGGAGAGATCCCTTTTTAACCCTTGAGTTTAAAGTTGCATTCGAGAAGGTGGTTGATTTTTATCTTCACACTGCACCTGATGCTGATGAAGAGATTGTAAGATCTATGAGAGAAAAGCTTGGGTTTGATGCTGTTCCTTTCTTTGTTCCACTTGTTTCAACGAAAGATATAGAGCTTTTTCAACCGGCGCGTGTGGAACTTGCGGATGGTTATTCTGCGGATGTGGCACTTTTTGATAAAGACGAGAGGTATATGTATTGGGCATTTACAGACCCTTTTCCTATGAATAGGATAAAGACTGGTGATGAAGTAACTTTCGTTTTTATAAGAAAGGCCGATGCTATATATAAGTTGTTGTTCCCGATTTATAAGAAGCTTCTATTCCAACGGGATCAAGAAACTTATATAGTAGCATCGGCCTTTGTTATAAAAACGAAAGTTACTTCATCACCAGTCTTTATCCTATTCATAGGAAAAGGGTCTGTAAAGTGCCCAATACATATACCTCTCGTCTTTATCAAAAAGTGCCACATCCGCAGAATAAACATCCGCAAGTTTACATCACGACGCGCTATTGAAAAGAAGCACGTCTATACTTTTCTTGCGTTTAAAGACCAAAGCTTGGAAATAAAGAAAGAAGAAGAAGCAATAAAGACCAGAGGACTTTTCCTACATAGATCTTTCAATTTCTTCTATCCGCATCAGGATGCAGTGTAAATAAAAAGTCAACCACCTTCTCGAATGGCAAACTTTAAAAGCTCCAAGGGTTAAAAAGGATCTCTCCCCTTTTTTTACAGAATAATTCCAGAAAATTTCCGGCTTCTTTGCTCGAAAAGCCCTTTATCTCATAGCCTCTTTAAAAAAGCAATGCCCTATAACGTCTTTCGTTCTCAAAAAACTGTCTCTTAACTACCAGCAACTTGTGAAAAGAAACAGATGCAAAAACAACTCGGAATCAGCCAGAATAAACAACAATAACATCAAAAAGTTGATGCAACTAGAAAGCCTCAGATAGTTTAAAATAACCATTTTCCCTTTCTTTTCAAGGATTTTTAGCATTTTAAATTGTATCAAAAAATCCAACGGCCCAGAATTTTAGTCCTTGCATCATATTCCGCAAAAAGGACTAAAATCATTTTGTGACAGTTCAAAACCCCTGAAACCTTGAACAGAAGAAAACAGTAACAAGAAGACTTTAAAAATAAAAAAGCCCTGGCACCGCCCTACGTTCCCAAACCCTCTCCACGGCAGAATCATCGCAGCTGGCGGGCTTAATCTTCCGAGTTTCGCAATTGGATCGGGCTGTTTTCCCCGCCGCTATGGGCACACAGGCTATCGCCTTGGCTTTTCCTTATTCCTCGATTACCCCTGCAAGCCCAGGCACGTTCTTTGCCACTGAATAGCGGAAGCCAGTGTTCAGGTAGTTTAAAGGCGAGGGCTCTCGGCCGATTAGTACTGCTCAGCTCCACCCGTTACCGGGCTTCCACCTGCAGCCTATCAACCTGGTAGTCTCCCAGGGGCCTTACTGACCTTACGGTCAAGGGAGGCCTCATCTTGGGGTGGGCTTCCCGCTTAGATGCCTTCAGCGGTTATCCCATGGGCACTTGGCTACCCAGCGGTGCGGTTGGCACCACAGCTGGTACACCAGAGGTGCCCCCACTCCGGTCCTCTCGTACTAGGAGCAGCTCCCCTCAAGCCTCCTGCGCCCGTGGCGGATAGGGACCGAACTGTCTCACGACGTTCTGAACCCAGCTCGCGTGCCGCTTTAATGGGCGAACAGCCCAACCCTTGGGACCTGCTTCAGCCCCAGGATGCGACGAGCCGACATCGAGGTGCCAAACCGGTCCGTCGATGTGAGCTCTCGGGACCGATCAGCCTGTTATCCCCGGAGTAGCTTTTATCCGTTGATCGACGGCCCTTCCACTCAGAACCGCCGGGTCACTAGGCCCTGCTTTCGCATCTGCTCGACTTGTCAGTCTCGCAGTCAAGCCCCCTTATGCCCTTGCACTCTACGCGCGATTGCCGACCGCGCTGAGGGGACCTTTGGGCGCCTCCGTTACCTTTTAGGAGGCGAC